>JANYDZ010000019.1 GCA_025363375.1 Hyphomicrobiales bacterium | reverse complement strand
GATCGATCCGCGCCATCGACGCCATACGCATCACGCTCCAAGGCATGCCGATCCCGCGCGCCGCGTGAGGCCGGCGCCATACGGGACGTGAGCAATTACGTTGTCTGCGAAATATAAACTGAAGGCGGCAAGGGAAGCCAGGTTCATCGTCTTATATCCTTTCGACTCTTAATTAGTGATAAGGCGTGTTTAAAGCACGCTGTTCGCTTGCATCAGGCTATAATTTATTCGAACAACAGCTTCAAGGTTGGTCATGATTGAAACGGACGTATGGCGTGCTGCCGGTCTCGTGGACACCAGGACATGGTGTTTCATGAAGCCGCAGGCCGGTTGAGTTCGAAAAGAAGGTGGGATCGCCTGAACCCGGTGTCCATACAACCGGCGGCAGGCCAGTTCCCGCCCCTCATTTGACCTCCCATCCCGCCACCCGCTACCCTCCCTCGGCCGGCGCAAAAGCCCGGCAGGGAGGCGAATATGCGGATGATTTTTTCGGGCGCTCTGGGCGCGCTTCTTGGCGCGGCGTCTCCCGCTTGCGCGGCGGACGTCGCCTTCGAACGTCTGAAAAATCCTGAAAGCCGCAACTGGCTGCATCATCACGGCGATTATAATTCGCACCGCCATTCCACGCTGACGACGATCAACAAGAGCAACGCCGGCAAGCTGCGCATGGCCTTCGCCGTGGCGCTTGGCGGCAACGCCGGCAACGAGAACCTCACGGCGACGCCGCTCGTCGACGACGGTTTTCTCTACATCACCGACGCCTGGGGCGTGCTTTACAAAATCGACGCGCGCTCGGGAACGTCGGGCCCAATCGTCTGGAAGATGGATCCGGGCCAGCAGAAGATCGACCGCAACCGCGGCGCAGCCCTGTGGGGCAATCTTGTGATCTCCACAACAGCTCATGATGGCCGCGTCGTCGCGACCAACAAGGACACCGGGCAGGTCGTGTGGGAGAAGAACCTCTTCGATCAGCCCGACATGACGCTCAATTCCGCGCCGCTGGCGCTGGAGAACGCCATCCTCGTGGGCGCCTCCGGCGGCGATCAGGGCGTGCGCTGCTGGTTGGCGGCGCTCGACCCCGGAACCGGCGCCGAACTCTGGCGAACTTATTCCATTCCCAGACCAGGAGAGCCCGGCAGCGAGACCTGGAAAGACAAGAACAACGCATGGCAAACGGGCGGCGGCGCTTTTTATGTCACCGGCTCCTACGATCCCGCCACGAACACGACATACTGGGGCTCCGGCAATCCCACGCCCAAGTATGATTCATCCTGGCGGCCCGGCGACAATCTCCACACCAACAGCGCGCTCGCCATCGACGCGGCGACCGGCAAGATCAAATGGGCGTTTCAATACACGCCGAACGACACGATGGATTTCGACGAGGCCGGCTCCCACATTCTCATCGATTCCCGATTCGGCGGCGACGACCGCAAGCTTGTCGTGCGCGCGGCGCGCAACGGCTTCGTCTACAGCTTCGACCGCGGCAACGGGCAGTTTTTGAAAGCCACGCAATATGTCTCGCAAGTCACATGGACGAAGGGCATCGATCAGAAAACCGGCAAGCCCGTGGATTACGATCCCTCGAAGGATTTGCAGACCTACGCCGCGCCCGTAGCGCAAATCCTCGCCGGCGCGAAAAGCAGTTTTTGCCCCGGCGTGCCTGGCGGCAACAATTTCTGGCCGGCCTCCTACAGCCGCTCGTCGCAAAAAATGTACATCCCCACGCTCGAGGGCTGCACCTGGGTGACGCGCGACCAGACCCGGCATGTGCGCGGAAAATTCGACGGTGGCAGCTTTGGCTACGACTCGCGTCTGACAAGCACGATCATGGCCTACGATCCCGCGACCGGCGAACTTAAGGGCAAGAAGGAATTGCCCTATCCCAACACGAGCGGCGTCGTCTCGACCGCCGGCGGCATTATCGTCACCGCATTGCTCGACGGCACGGTCATGGCGCTCGACGACCAGTCGCTTGAAGAACTGTGGTCCGTCAACGTCGGCACCGGCATCAACGCGCCGCCCATGACCTACGAGGTCAACGGCAAGCAATATATCGCCGTCGCCACGGGCCTCACGGGCAACCAGATCGGCCGCATCGCGACCGCGCCCGAGATGAAGGGCCTCGCCAAGAACACGACCATGCTGTTTGTGTTTGGCCTCTAGGGGAGTAGGCATCATGACATTCGCCCGCGTATTTCGTCTCGCCGTTCTCGCAAGCGCCGCGATGCCATTCAGCGCTAACGCCGCCGAAACAGCCTACGAGCGCTTGTTGAAGCCCGAGGCCGGCAACTGGCTCAGCGTGCATCGCACCTACGATTCACAGCGCCATTCGCCGCTGGAGACGATCAATAAGGCCAATATCAAAGACCTCCACCTCAAATACGCCATCGGCATCGGCGGTTCCGCCGGCAATGAGAGTCTGGAAGCCACGCCGCTCGTCGAGGACGGCTTTATGTATGTGATCGACGGCTGGGGCGCGGTCTACAAGATCGATCTGCGTTCGGAAAAATCCGGGCGCATCATCTGGAAAATGGACCCCGGCCAGGAGAAACTGGGCCGCCATCGCGGCGTCGCGCTCTGGGGCAATCTGGTGATCTCCACCACCGGCAAGGACGCGCGGGTGATCGCCGCCAACAAGGACACGGGCGCGATCGTCTGGGACAAGAACCTGCACGATCAGCCCGAGGTCGAACTGTCATCCGCGCCGCTGGCGCTGAAAGACCGCATCATCGTCGGGGCCTCCGGAGGCGATCAGGGCGTGCGCGACTGGATCGTCTCGCTCGATCCCGCCACCGGCAACGTCCAATGGAAAACCTACGCCATCCCCGCGCCCGGCGAACCCGGCAGCGAGACCTGGAAGGACAAGGTCAACGCGTGGGAGACGGGGGGCGGCGCCTTCTATGTCACGGGCTCCTACGATCCGCAAACCAACCACACCTATTGGGGCTCCGGCAATCCCGTGCCCGGCTATGACGCGGCGCGCCGTCCCGGCGACAATCTCTATACTTCAAGCGCGCTCGCCTTCGACGCGACGAGCGGCAAAATCGCCTGGCATTTCCAATACACGCCCAACGACAATCATGATTACGACGAGACCGGCACCCACATCATCATCGACGCGAAGGTGGATGGCGTCGACCGCAAGCTGCTTTCGCACGCGGGCCGCAACGGCTTTCAATACATTATGGATCGCGGCAACGGGCAGTTTCTGAAGGCCACCCAATATGTCTCGAAGGTGACGTGGACCAGGGGCATCGACCAGAAGACGGGGAAACCCGTCGATTACGATCCCGCCGGCGGCGTGCAGGTCTATGCGGAAGGCGCCAACGCCAACGACGACAAGTTCAAGCGCCGCGTGTGCCCCGACACGGCTGGCGGCGGCAATCTGTGGCCGGCGAGCTATTCACGCAAGACAGGCCTGCTCTATCTGCCGACGCTCGAGGGCTGCGCCGATGTGACGCCTGATTATGCCGCGCATGTGAAGGGCAAGTTCGCGGGCGGCACGACAGTCAGCCCGGAGCGTACAACAAGCGCCGTTGTCGCCGTTGATCCCACGACCGGCGCGACAAAGGCCCGCGCGGAGATGCCCTACCCCAATTGGGCCGGCATGCTGTCGACCCAGGGCGGCCTCGTCATGACCGCGCAGCTCGACGGCACAATCAGCGCCTTCGACGACGCGAGCCTCGCCGAACTCTGGAAAGTCAATGTCGGCGTCGGCATCAACGCGCCGCCAATGACTTTTTCCGTCAACGGCAGGCAATATATAGCCGTCGCCTCGGGGCTCTGGCGCAACGCCAGAGGCAAGCTTTCGCGCGCGCCTGAAATGAAAAACCTAGCCAACCAGACGATGGTTTTTGTGTTCGGGCTTTAATGCGCGCCGATCTGCTTCAAATCCATGATCTCGATCACGTTGCGGAAGGGATCATGGAAGTAGGCGCTGCGGCCTCCAAAAGTTCCCTCCATGCGGTTTTCCTCCTTGAAAATCCGGACGCCGCTTTTGGCGAGGAATTCCTTGGCTTCGTCGTAAGCCGCGCCCGACACGCGGAACGCCGTATGAATTTCGTGCTTGTCGCCGAGGTTGAGATCGACGGATTTTTCCGCCTTTGTGAGCACGAACCAGGTGTCGCCGGATTTGGTGAAGAGCATGTGGTCGTTGCGGCGCAGCACCTTGAAGCCGAGAATGCCGGCGTAGAATTCCTCCGCCTTTTTCATATCGGTCACCGGAATGGTGAAATGCAGCAGGCCTTCGTGCTTGATCATGGTCCGCTCCCTCGGCGATTGCAGGCGTATTGTCGCGCGGATGAACGCGGTTGACAAGAAAACATGCTCGAAACAGAACCAGGGGCGCTGGAAATCGACGACGGCGTTTGACGGGACATCGGCATGGCAAAAATAGTTCTGGGCCTGGGCGCGCCGCATTCGCCGAATCTGCCTTCGGTCGTCGAGCGCAATCCCGCGTTCATCGAGAACACGCTCTACGCTCGTTTTCGCGCGCATGTCGAAAGCGCGAAAGCGGACGTGTTGCTGATCTTCTCCAATGATCATTTCAACACGTTCTTCCTCGACAATTTCCCGTTGTTCGCGGTTGGCGCCGCGCCTGCGACCTGGGGCCCCAACGACCAGACGCCGATGCCGCGCCGCGAAATTCCCGTGCACGAGCGCCTCGCCGCGCAAATTCACAGGACCGGCATCGAGGACGGTTTCGACCTCGCGCTGTCGCAGGAATTCGGCGTCGATCACGCTTTCGCCGTGCCCTGGCATTTCCTCGGCGCGGGAACAAAGCTGACGCTCGTGCCCGTGTTCGTGCATTGTTTTTCAAGCACGTTGCCGCTGGCCTCGCGCGCCTTCGCGCTGGGCCAATCCATCGGCCGGGCCATCCGGACATTTCCCGACGACGCGCGTGTCGCTGTTCTCGCCTCGGGCTCGTTCTCGCTGGAAATCGGCGGGCCAAAGATTCCACCGGCCGATCGCAGCGGCGTGCCTGACCGGGCCTGGGTCGACCGCGTCAACGCGCATTTGCGCGCCGGCTCCATCCTGCGTTTGATAGAAGAGGCGACGCCGCGACAATTACTGCGCGCCGGCAACGCGGGCGGCGAATTGCTCAACTGGATCGCCATGCTCGGCGTCGTCGGCGAGGGCGGAGCTGATGAGTTGCATCCGCAGCCCCATGGGCATGCTTTCGGCGTCTGGCGCAGGGATTAGACCCAGGGGATTCGAACCATGAGCATTTACGGCGTTCACAAACTTTGCCGCTCCGCCCTTCACGATTTGCATGTTCGCGAAGAGCTGCAATCAAATCCCGCCGCCGCGCTGGAGAAGTTTCCCCTTAACGTCGAGGAAAAACAATTGCTCCTCGCCGGCGATGTGGCAAAGCTCTGGGAAATGGGCGCGTCTGGGTTTTTGCTGTCCTATCTCACGCGCTGGGATATTTTTGGGCTGACCGTTCCCGTCTATTGCGAGCGCATCCGCGCGGCGAAAGACTGGCGCTACGATCACGTCTTCGAAGTTTCGAGCGGGCGCGAGCATCTGGCGCGTCACAGACCCTAACCTCACTGAGCGCTGATCGCGACCGCCTGATCAATGACCGCGCGTGGCGTGTCGAGCGTGTCGTCGATCAGCCTTTGCACGGCTTCGCCCGTGAGCGGTCCAAGATCGAGATTGCGCCGCGCGACTTCGGCGCGGAAGGCGGGGTCGGCGGCCATGGCGTCGAAGGCGCGCCGCAGGATGGACAGCCGTTCTGAGGGAATATCCGGCGGCGCGACAAGCGAACGGCCCACATCCGCCGTGCCGCCAAACAGCGCGAGCATCTGCCGCTCCGGTTCGTTGCGCGCGACCTCGACCATCGCCGGCACATCGGCAAAAGCCGGATGCCGCTGCAACGCGTATTGCACGATGACCGCGATCTTTCGCTCGCGCACCCATTCAGCCCTGGTGAAGAGCAGCGTGTCGATGGTTTCGTGCGTGCCGTCCGTCTCGCCGCGCTCCATGGCGAGCGAGCCGCCCGTCGTGCCCTGATAGCCCTTCAC
>JANYDZ010000012.1 GCA_025363375.1 Hyphomicrobiales bacterium | reverse complement strand
GTTATGCCGAAGTGTTTCAGCGCAACGTGCTGTCATCGGGCGTCATCCCGCAGATTTCCGTGATCATGGGGCCGTGCGCGGGCGGCGACGTTTATTCACCCGCGATGACCGATTTCATCTTCATGGTGCGCGACACCAGCTACATGTTCGTCACCGGCCCGGACGTGGTGAAGACGGTGACGAACGAGACCGTGAGCGCCGAAGATCTCGGCGGCGCCTCCGTCCACACCACGAAGTCGTCGATCGCCGACGGCGCCTACGAAAACGATGTGGAAGCGCTGCTGCAAATGCGCAGGTTCGTCGATTTCCTGCCCGCGTCAAACCGCGACGAAATCCCGCAATGGCCCTCGTTCGACGATTCCTCGCGCGCGGACATGTCCCTCGATACGCTCATTCCCGACAACGCCAACAAGCCCTACGACATCAAGGAACTGATTTTGAAAGTCGTCGACGAGGGCGATTTTTTCGAAATTCAGGAAATGCACGCGAAGAACATCGTCACCGGATTTGGCCGGATCGAGGGGCGCAGCGTCGGTTTTGTCGCCAACCAGCCGTTGGCGCTCGCCGGCGTGCTCGACGCCGACGCCTCGCGCAAGGCGGCGCGTTTCGTGCGGTTCTGCGACGCCTTCAACATTCCCATCGTGACCTTTGTCGATGTGCCCGGATTTCTGCCGGGCGCCGCGCAGGAACATGGCGGGCTGATCAAACACGGCGCGAAACTGCTGTTCGCCTATGCCGAGGCCACGGCGCCGAAGGTGACGGTGATCACGCGCAAAGCCTTTGGCGGGGCCTATGACGTGATGGCGTCGAAGCATCTGCGCGGCGATTTCAATTACGCGTGGCCGACCGCGCAAATCGCGGTGATGGGCGCGAAAGGCGCGGTGGAGATTATTTTTCGCGGCGACATCGGCGACGCGGAAAAGATCGCGGCGCGCACCAGGGAATACGAAGAGCGGTTTCTTTCGCCTTTCGCCGCCGCCGAACGCGGCTACATCGACGAAGTCATCGCGCCGCATGCGACGCGCCGGCGCATCGCGCGGGCGCTGGCGATGCTGCGCCACAAGGAGCTTGAGAACCCCTGGAAGAAGCACGACAACATTCCTCTGTGAATAAACGGGGCGTTTTCCGCGATATACTTGGCCGTTTGATTTTTGCGCTTGCGGGAATCGCGCTGCGATGGTTGTCTGACGCCCGATCATAGGGAGATTGAGACATGCGCGCGTTTGCGGGGATCACAGGCGTGCTGGCCGGCGTCTGCGTTGCGGGCGGCCTTGCCGGTTGCGCGCAATTCGTGCCGTTCCAGCGATCCGAAGACGCGCTTTTTCATGTGGGCATGGGCAAGCGGTACACGCTGACGGCGGCTGATTATGTCGGCCATTTCACGCCCTATGCGATCCTCGCCGCGCGCGCTTACGAGAAGTTGGACGCGCACGGGAACCTGGCGGCAATTCCCGGGAATACCACGCGTTTCGTCAGCGCCGAGGGCGTTGATTACACGCAGCTGGCGAACCAATGGCTGTCGCGCTGGACCTATGTGACGGGCGAGGAAGGACCGATCTGCAAGGATGCCGACGACCGCAGCTGCAGCAAGGTCTCGGGGCTGCAGTATAATATCTGGCGGCGCGATGATTGCTCGGAAATCGCCATCGTGTTTCGCGGCACCGATCAGGGGAGCATTGGCGACTGGCTGTCGAATTTTCACGGCGTGTTGCGCGTGCTGCCGCTGTTCGATCAATACGAACAGGTTCAGGCCGCGATGGACCGGATCATTAAAACGACGCGCCGGTCGACGTGTCGCGGACGGACGCCCCGCATCGTATCCGTCGGTCATTCGCTCGGCGGCGGGCTCGCCCAGCAGGCGGCTTACATGACGAAAGCGATCCGCCACGTCTACGCCTTCGATCCCTCGTTCATCACCGGGTACAGCGATCCCCATTCGAAAAGCGCCGAGACGGAGAAAGGCCTGACGATCGACCGCGTCTATGAGCACGGCGAAGTGCTGGCCTATGCGCGGTTTTTCATTCGGCGGCTGCGGCCTGAAACCGCCTGCAATCCGACGATACGGGGCTTCCGGGTCGATCTTATCCACGGCCAGCCGATTTTCCAGCACAGCATGGACAGGCTGGCGGCGGCGTTTATCGGAGCCGCCGGGCCAAGGCCCTACGATTCCGCGCATGCCCGGAAACTGCCAACGCCGCTGCCAGGGGAACACCCGGAATGCGATCAGGGGGGCGACGCGGGAATGGCGGCGCGTTGACAAGCGACTTCCCGATTCCCTGCGGAAGAAACCGCGCGCGTTCGTTCATGCCAAAACCCGCAGGGCAGGATTCAACGGGCGGACGAGGGTTCGTCGATCTCGATTTATGGTTAATGAATAGTATCCAAATCAATGTAATTATGAAGTTGTTCTGGATAACAACTCGTTCAGACGCAGGGTGAATTTTTCTTTTGGTAAACTATTCCGCGTAATTTGCACGAGCGGTCTCTTTGCAACGACCGTCGATGGTGTTTGACCCAGTCGGGTTGCGGGAGTTTCCATGCCGATCGTCAATGACTACTCAGCGTTGATCTCAGGTTACAGCTGGAACGGGATCGAGGTGGTCGGGCGTCAGCTGATCGTCACCTATTCATTCCCCACGACGTCGCCGGCCTATAATCTGGCGCTTCTGGGCGCAACCGCTGTCAGCACGTTCAGCGCCTTTACGGCCAACCAGAAGACCCAGGCCCGCGCCGCGCTCGCCGAATGGAGCGCCGCCAGCGGCGTCACTTTCGTCGAGGTGTCCGCAGGCAAAGGCGACATCAATTTCGGCATCTACAATTTTTCGTCCATTGCCGGCCAATCGGCTGAAAAGGGATTGGCGACCTATCCGTCCGGGGGCACGAACAGCGCGATATATCCCAATCTGAACTCCGATCTTGACGCCGCAGGCGACGTCTACATCAATTCCAGTTTTATTTCCGGCGGCGTCATTTCCTATCCAACCCTGTTGCACATGATTGGGCATACGATCGGCCTCAAACACCCGACGGTCGTCACCGCGCCGTCAAGCGACACGACCCACGATGAAGTTCTGGCTCCGGGCTTTGATCCCAATCTCACCATCATGAGCCAGCCGGGCGACGGGACCTCCACGCTCGCGCATCTCTCGACGCTCGACAAGGCGGCGGCGGCGGCGATCTACGGCGCGGCCGGCACGGGAGGAGCGCAGTTCACCTCGTGGAGTTTCGACGCGCCCAGCGATACGTTTCAAATTCGCGACTACACAAGCGGCGCGGTCACGCGCGGCACGTCGGTCAGGGACTATATCGTCGTCTCCGGCGCCAAGCAGGTTTTTGGCCTGTCGGGCGACGACACGGTGTTTGGCGGCAACGGCGGCGATTACATCGACGGCGGCGACGGCAACGACTTCATTCAGGGCGGGACAGGCGCCGACACGCTGATCGGCGGGGCCGGCAACGACAGGCTCTATTCCGGCGGCGGCCTCGCGGCCATTCTGCGTCCCGGCGCGGGCTCGAACATCGTCTACGCCCACAGCGGCGACATGCTGGATTATTCCGACCTCGCGGCGAAGCTCCGCGCCGACCTGAAAACCGGCGTCGTCACGCACGACGCGTTGAGCGCGACGGACTACGTCAGCGGCGCCATGAACATCACCGGCACCGATTTCGGCGACCGCATCTACGGCACGAGCGGCGCCAACGTCATCAACGACGGCGCGGGCGACGATATTATTTTTGGAGAGGGCGGCGCCGACGTGATCGACGCGGGAGAGGGCGCCAACACGGTCATCGGCTCGGGCACAATCCACGCCGGGGCCGGCTCCGATTTCATCCAGAACAACACCTCGATCGCCAGCGCCATCTTCGGCGGCGGCGGCAACGACACGATCTACGGGGGAACCGGAGGCGACAGCCTGTGGGGCGGCGACGGCAACGACCGGATTTATTCCGGCGGCGGAACCGGGTCGGAAATACATCCCGGCGCGGGCTCAAACATCGTCTACGCCAACGCCAGCGACGTTCTCGACTATTCCGATCTGACGGCCGGCGTCTATGTCGAACTTGCCGCGGGTTACGTCAAGCACGACAACGGGGCCGCGACCGACTACATCATCGGCGTCAACAACGTCACCGGCACGGATTTCGACGACAGGGTCTACGGAAACAGCGAAACCAATTTCATTGTGACCGGCCTGGGAAACGACGTCATCTACGGCGGCGGCGGTTATGATATTATCCTGGCCGGGGACGGCGACAACAAGATCATCGCGGCGGGAGCGATATTCTCCGACGGCGGCGCGGACTTTATCCAGATTGTCGGCGACCTCGGCAGCACGGTTCAAAGCGGCGCCGGCAACGACACGATCTACGGCGGCACAGGCGGCGACGAGATTTTCGGGCAGGACGGCAACGACCGCGTCTATTCGGGCGGCGGCTCGCCGTCCATCATTCATCCCGGCGCGGGCTCCAATATTGTTTATGGCCACACCGGCGACGTGCTCGATTATTCGGATTTGACGTCCGGCGCCTATATCGAGCTGGGCGCGCGGTTTGTCACGCATGACAACGGCGCCGCGACAGACTACATCGACGGCGTCAACAACGCCGTGGGAACGGACTTCGACGACAGGATTTACGGGACGGCCGCCGGGCACGCGACTCTCGACGGACGCGATGGAAACGACGTCATCTACGCGATCGGCCCCAACGACACCTTGAGGGGGGGAGCCGGCGACGACTGGCTGGTGGCGGGCGGCGGCGCCACCATGTACGGGCAGGGCGGCGCGAACCGCTTCTATATCGTCAATTTTGCCGCCGCCGGCGACGTCATCGGCGATTTCGTGTCGGGAACCGACAAATTGTATCTGCGCGAGGCGACGGATTTCGGCTCCTATACCGCGGGCCAGAATGTTTTTGTGGCGCAGGGGACGGGCGCGAGCGACGCGATCTTTGGCGCTCACGCCTCGCAAGGATTCGCGTTCAACGCGTCGAGCGGCGAACTCTGGTTCGACAAGGACGGTTCAGGCGGCTCCTTCTCGGCGGTTCTTGTCGCGACCCTTGTCGGCGTGCCGTCGCTTTCGGCCAACGATATTGTGATCTACAATGGATGAGAGCGAAGTCTTCCCGTCGGTTTCGCCGCCGGGACGACGCCTTCGCATTCGTCGGCGCCCGCGATGGTGAATCAATTTTTACGAGGATCCCTCGATCGCGACAGCAACGGCTCAACCGTGAATCGAAGCTTTCCTCGACACAGGTTCATCCTGCTGTAGTTTGCGTTCCGCTGGGGCAGCGGGGCAGATCATGACAAACTTCGCACATCAACTCCTTCGTCGATTTGCGCGCGACCGAAAGGGCGGCACGTCGATCATCATGGCTCTTTCGATCGTTCCGATTGGCGGGACCGTCGGACTTTCCGTCGATCTCGGGCGCGCCTATCTCGCCAAATCCCTGTTGCAGGAGGCCGTCGACGCCGCGGCTTTGGCCGGCGCGCGGCAATATCACACGACGAACAGCGCCGCGTCGGCGAACGCGGCGGCGCGTTCCGTCTTCGACGCCAACGCTTCCGCGCGCCTGTCGGGCGCCGCTCCGGTCATCGCCATGAACACGTCGACGAAGACCATGAGCGTTTCGGCGACCTACGACGTCAACACCAGCTTTATCCGCATCGTCGCGCCGACCCGCAATGCGACGACCGTGAAGGCCACGGCCGACGCCGTCATTCAGAACACCGGGCTTGCCAAGAACCTTGAAGTCTCCGTGATGCTCGACGTATCCGTCTCGATGGGGCAGTCGTCCGGTTCGCCCGGCCTGACCAAACTGCAGGCGATGCAGTCGGCGGCGAAAAACCTGATCGACACCGTCGTCCAGACCAGCCAGACGCCCTATGCCTCGCGGGTGGCGCTTGCGCCGTACTCTTCCGCCGTCAATGTCGGCGGCTATTTCAACGCCGTCACGGGAACCGCGCCGGTCGGCGCCTGGAAGAGCGTCGTGGAGCGCGCCGGCGCCTTCAACGCCACGCAGGATCCGCCCTCGACGAATTTCTTCCCCAGCTTCAAAAACATGCAAAGCAGCGTGAAGGGACAGTACGTCAGCTACGTCAAGGGACTTTCAAACTCGCCCTTGACAGCCACCATTCAGCCGCTGTCCACGAACAAGACCGCTTTGAAAAGCAGCATCGACGCGTTTACGACCGATGGGACGACGGCTGGTCAGATCGGCACGGCCTGGAGCTGGTATCTGCTGTCGCCGAACTGGAGCGGCGTGTTTACGGGAGCCAGCGCGCCGGCCGCGTACAGTTCAGACGTCAGCAAGGTCGTGGTTCTCATGTCGGACTTCGACTACAACACCTATTACCAGAGCGGCGTCGGCGACATGAACGCGCAGGCCGCCGCGCTGTGCGCCAACATGAAGGCGGCGGGCGTCACGGTCTACACCATCGGTTTTCAGGTGGATCACAACCTGGCCAATTCCGTGAGCCTCTTTCAGGGCTGCGCTTCGGACGCGACCAAGGCGATCGAAGCGACCAACGGGACCGAACTCATCGCGGCGTTCCAGAACGTCGCGGACACGGTCGTGGCCAATGTCTCGTCGAGCATTCGCCTGGCGCGGTAGCAGGCCGACGATTCATCTCCCCGCAACCAAGCCCGTTGCGCCCGGCTTAACCTTGCCGGGCGTTAACCCCCGCGCGTTCACGGCTCGCTAACGGGATCGGTCAAATATGCTCCCATGAACAGCCCGCACAGAGGGCTGACGACCGAGGGGCGTAAAATGACGCGTGAACAGAGCAGGGAAGCGGCGATCGCCATGGACAGCGGCCGCGCCGCGATTATGGCGGTTCTTCAGAGCGGCGAGGTCAGCGCGCAGGATGTGGAACGCCTGCGCAAAACAGTGTTCCGCGATGGTTTTGTCTCGCGCGAGGAAGCCGACGCGCTGTTCGCTCTGGAAGCCTCGCCGGCCAGCAAATGCGCCGAATGGACCGCGCTGTTCGTCGAAGCCGTCACCGATCACATTGTCTGGGAGGCGCGTCCGACAGGCGTCGTCAACGAGGGGCAGGGCGAATGGCTGATCGCGCGCGCCGACACGGCCGCGAGCCTCAACGCATTGGCGGCTCTGGTGAACGTCCTGGGGCACGCGCACAGGGTTCCCCTGTGGTTTCTCGCCGCCGTCAAGGCGCGCGCCATGCGCGGCTGGGCCGGCGTCGACGTGGGGCGGTTGATGGCGCAATCGGATATGGCGGAAGCCGCCTGACCTCCCTTTGGCGAATG
>JANYDZ010000137.1 GCA_025363375.1 Hyphomicrobiales bacterium | reverse complement strand
TACCAGCCGTCAAAACCGCGTTGCGCCATCGCCACCATTTCCGTCACCATGCGGCGCCGGATGGCAACCCGCACCGGACATGCCGGATCGGAAAGGACGGTTTGTCCGGGGACGGCGCGGCTCTCATAAACGCGCACATCGCCAATGTATTGAACGAGCAGGGTCGGCGAGGGCGCATTGCCCCCAATCGCGGCGAAAACGCGTTTCGCCAGAGACCACGTAATCAACGTGACGAACGCCGTCAGCGCCGCCAGCGCCAGCATGGCGCGCGCCCGCATTTCCAGGCAGAATTGCCCGGCGACCGCCGGCGGTTGCACAACCATTTTGTAAATATTGTCGCCTTGCAGCTGCAGCGAGGCGAGGTCTTGCGGATTCGGCGCGCCGGTTCCCGCTCTCAATGCGGTGTAAGCCCTGCAGGCTTTCTCCATATCGCGGTCCAGAAACACTGGCGCGCACCATTGGCCGAGGCCCCACATCCAGAAGCGGATAGAGTCGATCACGCCGGAACGAGATCCCAGATCCGCCCACCAGACCTCATGGCACTCAAAAATCCGGGCGTCCCGCCCGTTGGCGGACACAACGGATACAGTCACCGGCGCGAGACTTGTCGGGTCGGGCGCTCCGGCGGGAATTTTCCAGTCCGTGGTCCTGTCGACGACGGTCACGCGCGCGCCGGGATCGTCAAGCTTCATCAACTCGGCGAATTCGCGCGCTGAATTCGTCAAATGTTCGAAGCGCTTCTGCTCGCCGATGCCGTGAACGAACAGCAGGCCAATGCGGCGCACGCCGCCTTGCGCGGCGTCCCCGGACGCCTTTGGAACTTCGCTCATTTTGTTCCCCCCCGAACCAGCGCGCCGCGAACGCCGCGCGGTCAATGGAATGCGGATGACGCCGTCCTTTCGAGTTGAAGATTGAAACGACGAAGGCATCCATCCGGAATGCCCGAGATTATGCGACCGACTTTTCGGCGCGCAAGAGCGAAAGGACCTGTTGTTTTCAACAGCCCTCACGCCGCCCTGCGTTTCTCCCTGAGTCCCGCGCGCTCCATGCGCGGGATCAGTTCGCCGCAAATCTCCGGGAGATCGCGCACGTAATTGATCATGCCGCAGGCAAGTCCGTCGAGACCTTGTTCGCTCATCTTCACCATGGTGTCGACGATGTCGTCGTAGCTGCCGACGAAGGGGTAGCCGGCGCCCATGATGAGGCGGGCCTTGAGGTCGTCCTGTTCCTTCATCCAGGTGTTGACGCGGTTGCCGCGGAAGTTGGCGGCGTATTCGGCGGCTTCCCAGTCGCCCTGTTCGTAGACGATGTAGTGGCGGTATTCTTCCGCCTCCTTGCGCGTCTTGCGGCACATCATGTGCGAGCTGGCGAAAATGTTGCGCAATTGTCCAGCGGGCGCCATGGAACGAAAGGAATCGATCTTGGGTTTCAGCTCCTCGAGTTTCGGTATGGTCGTGAACAGACAATCGGCGTTGTTGGCGGCGTATTCGCGTCCCGTTGGCGAATTGCCGGCGGCGACGAGAATGGGGCGCGTGTTCCATTCCGGCTTCGGCTTCAGCAGCACGTCCTTCAACTTGAAGAATTGACCGTCGTAGTCGAACGGCTCGTCTTCGCTCCAGATGCGCCGGACGATGTCGATCCATTCGCGTGAATATTCGTAGCGCGTTTCGTGTTCGTTGAGCGCGACGCCCATCATGCTGAATTCGCCGGGGTTCCAGCCGGACACGATATTGAGGCCGAAACGGCCCTGGCCGATGTGATCGGCGGTGACCATCTGCTTGGCCGCGAAAACAGGATTGATGAAGGCGACGTGCAAGGTGCCGAAGGTGGTGATCTCCTTGGTCAGCGCCAGCAGGCCGCACGCCCAGGTCAGCGTCTCGAACGTGGTGCCCTGCGTGTCCATCTCGCCGCGGTATCCGTGCCACCGGCCGATCGGCAGCAGAAATTCAAGGCCCGCTTCGTCGGCGATTTGCGCGGCCTTGACGTTGTTGTCCCAGGAGGCGTCCCAGCGTTCGGGCGCTTTCGTCAGGCTGAGGCCGCCCGAGCAATTCATGCCGAAGACGCCGAGCTTGAACTTGTTCTTGTTGTAGATGCGCGTTTGATCGCGGTTTTCAAACATAATCGCAATTCCTTTCGCGCCTATCCAACGGACAGTCCATTGCGGCGCGCCACGCGGTGAAATATCACGCCAACGCACATCATCAAAGCCGCCCAGGTCAAGCCGATGGCGGCGACATGGGTCGTCTGTCCATTGCTCCAGAGATCGAAGATCGTCACGGCGACAACCTGCGCGTTGGGGCCCGCAAGCAGCACGGGCATGCCGACGGCGCGCACGCAGAGCAGCATTACAAAGAGCCACGCGGTCGAGACCGCCGGCGCCATCAGCGGCAGGACGACGCGCCTGAAGACGGCGGCGTTCGAAGCGCCGGCCATAGCGCCCGCTTCCTCGAGTTCGCGGCTGATCTGTATCGCTCCCGCGCAGGAAAAGCGCATGCCATAGGGCAGGTATTGCACGATCCCCGCGACGACGAGCGATGTCAGCGTGCCGTAGATGGCGATCGGCGCGTTGACGAACAGTTGCAGAAAGGCGACGCCAAGCACGATGGCGGGGAAGACCAGCGGCAGCGTCGCGAGCTGGTCGATGAGCCAACCGCCTTTGCGTTTGCGCACCGCCAGCCAGGCGCCGGCCGCCGTCAGCAGGCACACGCATGTGGCGACGGAGCCGCCCAGGACCAGCGTGTTGAAAATCGCGCCCCGAAACGACTTGCTCGCGGCGACAAGTTCGTAGTTTTCCAACGTCAGGCGCGAAAAGGCCTCCACGCGCACGCCGTCGTAGAAGGGCAACAAGGACGCAAACAGAACCATGCCAAGCGGCATGACGATAAGCACGATAAAGAATACGCAAAGAACGGCGCCCGTGGCCAGCCTCCATCCGCCGATGTCGACCGCGCGCGGGCGAAAGCCCCTGCCGGTGATGGTCTGAAATCTTTCGGCGTTCCGCAGGATTCTATGATGCAGCCGCAACAGCAACGCGACAATCGCCATCAGCACGACGGAAAAGGCGCCGGCCTGTCCGTAGCTCGGCGGCAGGTCCTTGCGGATGCTTTCGAACACGTCCGTGGACAGAACCGACACGTTGCCGGCGCTGCCGACGAGGGCGGGAATGTCGAAAGCCTCGAAAGCGCGGATGCAGACCAGCAGGAACAGCGCGAGTAGAGACGGGGTCATCAGGCGCAGCGTCACGCGCGTAAAGGTTTGCCAGCCGCTCGCGCCGCTCGTCATGGCCGCTTCTTCAAGGGAGGCGTCGAACGAGCGCAGCACCGAGCTCAGCATCAGAAAAGCGAGCGGCGTCCAGACCAGGGCCTCGATCAGGATCATGCCGGTCATGCTGTTGACGTTGAACAAAGGCTGCGCCGCGCCGGAGAGCCGGCTCCACAGCATATTCACAGGTCCTTGTTTGCCGAGGATCAGCAGCCAGGCGATCGTGTAGAGCACGTGGGGGATGCCAAGCGAGACGACGGCGCAGCCAAACGCATAATTTCGCAATGGCGTATTGGTGCGCTCGACGATCCAGGCCTGCGCGGCGCCCATGAAAATCGCGAGGCACCCGGAGCCGAGCGCGAAAACCGCGGAATTGAGAAAATGTTCGAAGAAGCGCGGCGTGGAAAACAGTTCCGTGTAATGCGCGAATGTGAGTTCGCCGAAAGAGCCGTCGAATTCGCTCGTGTAGAGGCTCGTTTTGACGAGATAGTACAGCGGCGGCGCGATCAGCGCGACAAGCAGCAGAACAAGCGCGAGCGCGCCCGGGGACCAGCCGCGCAGGCGTCCGGACGCGCGCGCGCCGCCTAAAGCGCGAGACCTTGCCGTCGGCGCGTCCGTTGTTGCCGCTGTGTCAACCAATCCAATGAATCCCGCCGCGCACATTCGCCGGGCCGGCAAAATGCCATCCGCCGGCGGTTCATGCAATTTGCGAGGAACCGTTCAATTCGCCGCCTCCTTCATCGGGACCGAAACTTCCCTGGCGAGCCCGGCGCATGTGTCGGCGATTTTGTTCGCCCCGGCAAAAAAGCGCTCCCAGCTGGCGGTCGCAAATTCGCTCTGGATGCGCATCGCCTCGTCGGGGCTTTTCGCGCCGACGATCCTTTCGAAATAGCTGGAACAGCGCTCGACGGAGTCGCGCGCCTGTTCGGCGGCTTCCGCCGTCATTTTCTGCGCGCCCTTCAGCATCAGCAACGCGGAATGGTTGACCGTGTCCAGCTGCATTTTGCCGGCTTTCTGCATTTCCTCAAGATTTCCGAGCATTGTCGTTCCTCCCGTCGAGACGCCCCCGCGCCCGCATGCCGCGCGATTTTGAAAAAGCCCTGTCATTGGGACTGCCGTTGGGCGAAGAAACCAATAAATATGGGCATTTTCAAGTCGGCGTGGAACGACGCTCCGCTTGCGCCGCGGGTTCCCGGCTCCGGCAAAATTCCCGTCAAAATTTCCATCAAAATTTTAGGGTGACGCGCGCGCAAAAAAAGGCGAGACTGCCGGCAATGGAGGGCGACGCCCCCGTTTGCCGCAAGAGGAGGGACCCCGTGGCCAAAATCGATCTCAATGTTGACGGCAAGGCGCACGTCATCGACGCCGACCCCGCCATGCCCCTGCTCTACGCCTTGCGCGACGACCTTGGGCTCAAGAATCCGCGGTTCGGTTGCGGCCTCGCGCAATGCGGCGCCTGCACCGTGCTCGTCGATGGCGTGCCGATGCGTTCGTGCGTGATGCCGGTTGAATCCATGACCGGCCGCAAGGTGACAACGCTCGCCGGCATCCAGAAAGACGGCAAGCCGCACAAGGTGCAGCAGGCCTTTATCGACGAGCAGGTGCCGCAATGCGGCTATTGTCTGAACGGCTGGGTCATGACCTCCGTCGCGTTGCTCGAATCAAATCCGCAGCCGACCGACGCGCAAATCCGCGAGGCGCTCACCGGCCTCAAGTGCCGTTGTGGCACGCATATTTCCATGCTCCGCGCCGTCAAGCGCGCGGCTCAGGCGTGAGGAGATCAACATGAACATTCAAGTCAACCGCCGTTCACTGCTCGCGGGCGCCGGCGCGCTCAGCGTCTCCGTCGTTCTGCCGGGCGGCAAAGCCCGCGCGGCTGTGTTTGGCGCGGACAAGCGCCCGCCGCTGATCCCGCAGAATCTTTCTTCCTATGTCAGCATCAACGCCGACGGCAGCGCCGTCTGCTATTGGGGCAAGATGGACATGGGCCAGGGCACCGACCTCGGCTCGGCCCAGATGGTGGCTGAAGAACTTGATCTGCCGATCGAGCGCGTCGCCATTCTGCAAGGCGACACCGGCACCAGCGTCAACCAGGGCGGCGCCTCGGGCTCCACCGGCATTCAGATGGGCGGCACCGCGCTCGCCAGCGCGGCGGCGGAAGCCCGCTTTCAACTCGTGCAGATGGGTTCAAAGCATCTCAATATTCCCGCCGACCAGCTGCGCACGGAAAATGGCGCGGTGATATCGAAGGCCGACGCGGCGAAAAAAGTCACCTACGGCGAACTCATCGGCGGCCGCTGGTTCGACACGCAGCTCGAGTGGAACAACCAGATCGGCAACGCGCTCTTCGTCAAGGGCGCGGGAACGCGCAAGCCCGTCGCCGAACATAAAGTCATCGGCACATCGCCGCTGCGCCGCGACGTGCCGCCGAAAGTCACGGGCTCCGGCGACTTTGTCGTCGACATCAAAGTGCCTGGCATGGTGCATGCCCGCGTCATTCGTCCGCCGGTGGCGGGCGCCTCGCCCGTTTCGGTTGACGAAGGCTCGGTGAAGGATATTCCCGGCGTGCAGATCGTGCGCGAACAGGCCTTCCTCGCCGTCGTCGCGCCGCGCGAATATGACGTGGTGAAAGCCGCGCGCCAGCTCAAGGTCACCTGGTCGGACGTGAAGCCGCCCTTCCCCGGCAACGCGAAGATCTACGATCACATCCGCGCCGCGCCCGTGTTGATGAAAGGCGGGGACAAGCCCGTCGGCGATGTCGAGGCCGCCTTCAGGAACGCGGCGAAAGTCATTGAAGCCACCTACGAATGGCCGTTCCAGTCGCACGCCAGCATGGGGCCCGCCTGCGCCGTCGTCGAACTCAAGGGCAATGGCGAGGCGGTGCTCTACACCGGCTCGCAGAAACCGCATTTCACCGCGGAGGGCGCCGCCGCCATGCTGGGCTTGCCCAAGGACAAGGTGCGCGGCATCTGGGTCCCCGGCCCCGGTTGCTATGGCCGCAACGACGCGGGCGACGCGGCCGCCGACGCCGGCCTGATCGCCAAACTCACCGGCAAATCGGTGCGCCTGATCTATTCGCGCGCCGACGCGACGGGTTGGGACCCCAAGGGCCCCGCCTCCGTCCATAAAGCCCGCGCGGCCATCGACAAGGATGGCAACGTCACCGCGTGGGACTTCGGCTCGAAGGGCTTTTCGCGTCTGGACGTGAACAGCAACGAGAGCGCGCCGCACGACAATCTGGCGGGCCAGATGACCGGCGTCGCCTTGAAGCCGACGCATATATTCAACACGCCCGAGGAATCCTACGGCTTCGCCAACAAGCGCAAGACCTGGGAGACGATCCCGCCGCTGCTCGACCGCGCCTCGCCGTTGCGCGGCGCGCATCTGCGCGATCCCCTGGGGCCGCAAATCCACTTCGCCAGCGAAAGCTTTATTGACGAAGCCGCGTTCGCCACCAACACCGATCCCGTGGCCTTCCGGATGAAACATCTGAAGGAGCCGCGCGATCTCGCGGTGGTGAAAGCCGCCGCCGACAAGGCGGGCTGGCAGCCGCGCACCGCCGCGCGCAAACAGCAAACCGGCGACGTGGCGCGCGGTCAGGGCGTCGCCTACGCCCAGCGCAACGGGACCCGCGTCGCCGTCGTCGCCGAGGTCGAGGTGAATGTCAGGAGCGGCAAGGTCTGGGCCCGCAAGGTCACGGTGGCGCATGATTGCGGCATCATCATCAACCCCAAGCAATTGACGATGACGATCGAAGGCAACATCGCGCAATCCCTGTCGCGCTGCCTGCATGAAGAGGTGAAGTTCAACGACAAGAACGTCACGTCCGTTGATTGGGAAACCTACCCGATCCTCGACATGGTCGAGGCGCCCGAAAGCGTCGAAATCGTGCTCATCAACATGCCGAACATCGCGCCCTCGGGCGCGGGCGAAGGCACGATGCGGCCCTTCGCGGCGGCGGTGGCCAACGCCATCTACGACGCGACGGGCGTGCGCATCCGCCAGGCGCCGTTCACGCCGGAGCGGGTGAAGGCGGGGTTTGTGTAGCACGAATGTTCAAGGCCCTTCTCCGCGTCCTGCACGCGGAGAAGGGGTTCACCCGCGGGAAGCGTCCCCTTGAAACACCTCTCCATGGCGATCGTACTCCTCGTCCACGCCTCGCCCGCGCTCGCCCAGACACGCCCCGACACGCGGAAAATGACCTGTGTCGCCGCGCGCCAGCTTGTCGAAACGCGCAAGGCCATAGTGCTTTCGACGAGCGACAATGCCTATGACCGCTACGTCGCCGACGCCGGTTCGTGCAGCCGGGGCCAGGAAACTGTGCCCGCCTATGCGCGCACCACCGATTACACCGGCTGCCACATCGGCTACACCTGCCGCGAGTTCACGCCGGGACGGCGCTGAAGGCGGCGCGCCCTACCGCGCTTTGCCCGTCAGGCTGTCCCACCACGGGCACACGCCGGGATTGAGCCTGTAGTTGCCCTCGATCACCTGCACGGGCTTGCGCACGCCGTTGCTGGCGTTGTTGACGGCGATCTTGCGCGCGTTGGCCCGGCCTTCCGCCGACATCCACAAGCGCTCGTGACCCCACAGGGACGGGCCCTCCTTGCGGTGCGTCGCAACCCATGTTTCCGGATCGATGTTGGCGCCGCCCCAGCCGTGCTCGATCATGAAAGCCGAGGGCGTGTTGGTGTAGAAGGACGTGACGTAATCGGCGCAGTGACGGCCCAGCGTCACGCCGATCAGGCCTTCTTCGCGCAGCGCCAGATCGAGGCCCTGGCCCACGTCGTCGAAGGACCAGTGCTCCATCATCACGTGATGATAGCCGCGCTTGCCCGTGGCGATGAACGCGAACGAATGATGGCGCGGATTGACGTGCAGGAAATAGGCCTCGAAGGGCTCGTAATAATAGTCGCTGAGCGAGAAGCCGAGCACGTCCTTGTAAAAGGCCAACAGATCTCCGGCGCTCTCAACGGTGATGACGACATGGCCGACGCCGAGCGGCCCGGTGCGGAAGCCCGAATGCTCGCGTCCCGTCCTGAAATCGTCGGGCGCGGTCTCGGCGCCGTGAAAAAACTCAAGCCGCTGTCCCAGCGGATCATGCGCGATGACAAGCTCCTTGACGCGCCGTTCGTCGGCGAGCGCGCGCGGCCCATGCGTCACCGCGACGCCGGCGGCTTCCAGCCGCGTCGCTACCGCGCGCATCGCGTCGGCGTCGGCCATCTCCCAACCGAAGGCGCCGATTCCCTCGCCGCCGTTCGCTTCCACGCACAGGCGTTGCTTGCGGTCGTCCATGCGCAGCGCCAGCGTCTTCGACGTGCGCTCGCCCGCCTGCATGCCGATCTGTTCCGTCGCGTAACGCGGCCAGTCGTCGAGGTTCTTCGCGTTGACGATGAGATAACCGAGGGATTGCGGGCGCATGTCGATGTTCCGTTACTTCGGCTTGTAGGGACCAAGGTCTTTCACGGCGTTTTCAATCCACGACATGTCCGCGACCTGATCGACTGTGATGTTCGATTTTACAAGGCCTTGCGCCTTGTAAAATGCAAGGTCCCTCGCGAGGCTTTCAAGATTGGGGCGCACGTCGCCATCGAGCGCCGTGGGCACGATGGCGCGCAGCGCCTCCTTGTCCTTCAGCGTCGAATATTTAGCCAGCACGTCGATGATCTCGTCGGCGTTGGGCCCGGCGATCTTCGCGCCGACAATCGAGTCGAGATAGTAGCGCACGCCGCGCACATAATTGTTCAACAGCTTCGCCGCGGTCTGCGGGCGCTTCTTGATAAAAGCGTCGGCGTAGACGACAACGCCGGTCTGATCGTTGTCGCGCAAATCGGCGATTGGCATCAACTCGCGCGCGACGTCCAGCTTGAGCACATTGGTGCGGAAGGGCTCGGGCATGATGCTCGCGTCGATCGCGCCGTTGGCATAGGCGGGAATTTGCTGCGCCAGGCCAAGATAAACGATCTCGATATCCTTGATCGAAGCCCCGAACTTTCCAAGGGCTTCGTCGATCACGGACGAATCGTTCGCGCCCGGTCCGGTGAAGGCCAGCTTGCGCCCCTTGAGGTCGCCGAAATTTTTCACCGCTCCGCTTTCAATCAGCGCCTTGCGCACCATCATGCCCTGAAACGACATGCCCTTCACGTTGCGGCCCTTGTCCGCGATCATGCGAATGGAGATGTCGCGATCGAAGGCGTTGTAGAGCCCGGCGGTGATGGCGCCGGTGCCCACGTCGATATCGCCCGTCGAAAGCGGCGCGATCATCCGCGCGCCGGAATCGAAGGTGATCATCTCGACTTCGATGCCGTCGGCGGCGAACCAGCCCTTGGCGTCGGCGAGGTAAAAGCCGATATCGGCCGCGCCGCCGATGATGGCGATCTTGACCTTGTCGGCCGCATGCGCCGCGGCGGCGACAAGGAGCGCGCCAACCAGGGCGCCCGCGCCGAACAATTTCGAAATGGCTCGCATTGTGGGCGTACTCCCAAAGCGTTGATGCTCCGCGCCTGTCCAGTTAATCGAGCCCGACGCGCCCGGCAAGCCGCGCTTTCAACACGTCCCGGCATCGGTTAAGGAAGGGCCGTTCCGGAGGAAAAAAATGTCAGTCCGCACAACGCCCCCCTTTCGCGCCGACCACGTCGGCAGTCTCATTCGTCCACAACATCTTATTGAAGCCCGCGAGAAAGCCGCCAAGGGCGAGATCACGCAGGAACAATTGCTGGCGATCCAGCGCCCCGCCATTCAGGAGATTGTAAAACGTCAGGAAGACATTGGCCTTCAGGTCGTCACCGACGGCGAATACAACCGCAAATCCTGGCAGACTGACTTTCTGCTCAAGATCAGGAATGTCGCCTGGGTGCCTTCGAAGCTGCGCGTAAAATTCCATTCGGCTGTCGGCGTTCGCGAACACAGCCCGCCGTCGATGGCCGTCGTCGGCAAGCTCGGGCGTCCCGAGCCGATCTTCGTCGATGATTTCAAATATCTTGCGTCCGTCGCCAAAGCCAAACCGAAGGTGACGTTGCCGTCGCCGACGATCCTGCATTTCCGCGGCGGCCGCGACGCGATTGACGGCGCCGCCTATCCCGATCTCGCCGAATTCTATTCCGATCTCGCCGGCATCTACCGCGCCGAGCTGGGCCATCTCGCGGAATCGGGTTGCCGCTACGCCCAGATTGACGAAGTGAATTTCGCCTATCTTTGCGATCCCGCCCTGCGCGCCGAAGTCGTCAACCTCGGCGAGGACCCCGCGACCCTGCCGAAGACCTACGCCAGGCTGCTCAACGATTGCGTCGCCGACCTGCCGAAGGACATGACCGTGTGCATGCATCTGTGCCGCGGCAATTTCGCGGGCTCGTGGGTGGCCGAAGGCGGCTACGATCCCGTCGCCGAATTGCTGTTCAACGAAATCAACGTCAACGGTTATTTCCTTGAATACGACAGCGCGCGCGCCGGCGGATTCGAGCCTTTGCGCTTCCTGCCGAAGGGCAAGATCGCCGTGCTCGGCCTCGTCACCACGAAGAATTCGAACCTCGAGACGAGGGACCAGATCAGGCGCCGCATCGACGAGGCCGCGAAGTTCTGCGACATCGAACAACTGGCGCTCAGCCCGCAATGCGGCTTCTCCAGCGGCATCGGCGGCGAGGCGATGACCGTCGAGCGCGAGTTTGAAAAGCTGAGGCTGGTGATTGAAGTCGCGCGCGAAGTATGGGGCACGGCGTAAGGCGTCGACGCGGGCCCCGTCTCTCCCCTCCCCGTGAAGAACGGGAGGGGAGACTGAATCGTTCGTCCACTTCCCTGGTTACTACGGCGAGGTCAAGC
>JANYDZ010000691.1 GCA_025363375.1 Hyphomicrobiales bacterium | reverse complement strand
ATACCAATCCGCGATAATCCTGACTCGACTTTTGAATTCCGTTTTCTGGCCTTTTCTGATTCTCTTGAACGATTGATTCGTCGGGAGATCTGCGATGCCGCTGGATATCGTTCGGAGCGACCATTCGGTCGAAGAGCTGCGGCGGGAAGCGCGCCGCTGCGATGATGCAAAGCAGGTTCGGCGCCTGTTGGGGCTCGCGTTGGCGCTGGAGGGGGCGACGCGGGACGCCGCCGCGAAAGCCGCCGGCATGACGCGGCAAACATTGCGCGATTGGGTGATCCGCTACAATGAACGGGGCGTCGAGGGGCTGAAAGACAAGGCCAGGACGGGTCGCCCGCCCCGCTTGAGCGAAAAGCAGTTGCTGGAGCTCGACGCGCTGGTTGAGCAAGGTCCCGACATCGGCGTTCACAACGTGGTGCGGTGGCGTTGCGTGGACCTCAAGGCGGTCATCGCCGCCAGGTTCGGCGTCGATCTTTCGGAAGACCGGATCGGCGCCATCATGCATCGACGCGGTTACCGGCGCCTGTCGGTGCGGCCGCGACACCCGGAAACGGACGAAGCGGCGCAGGAGGATTTTAAAAAAACTTCGCCGCGACCGTGAAGAGCAAGTTGCCCGAGAGTGCGAGCGGAAAGCCGCTTGAAATATGGTTTCAGGACGAGGCGCGGGTCGGACAAAAGGGCTCACTGACGCGCATCTGGGCGCGGCGTGGAACGCGGCCCCGCGCGCCGCGCGACACGCGTTATGAATCGGCCTACATTTTCGGGGCGGTTTGCCCCGCGCGCAAGATCGGCGCCGGCATCGTCATGCCCTACGCCAATACCGAAGCCCTCAACGAGCACCTGGCCGAAATCTCGCGTTTTGTCGCCGAAGGGTCGCACGCCGCGCTCATTCTCGACGGCGCGGGCTGGCATGTCGCCCGCAAACTCGTGATCCCCGGCAACATCACCCTCGTGCACCTGCCGCCCTACGCACCGGAACTCAACTCCGTCGAAAACATCTGGGAATACCTGCGCAAGAACAAACTCTCCCTGCGCGTCCACGATGACTATGACGCAATTGTCGAGGCTTGCTGCAAGGCATGGAACGACCTCATGGCTCTGCCCGAGCGCATCGCATCCATCGCAACACGAGAATGGGCCGTCGTGTCATAATTTTCGCGGGTTGGTATTAGACGGGCTTGATGAAATGCGCCCAAAAAGCGAAGTCGATCAACGGTTGTGCTTATGTCGCGGCGACCAGCGCCAGCCAGCGGCAATGGTACGCCGCGAGCAGCGCGCACATGGAAAGGCCGGACCTGCCCACGTCGAGGTGAGAACGGGCGCCGCTGGAACCTATGGCTTGGGATGTCATGGTCGTTCACTCCCATTGCGAAACGAACATGCCTTGTCGCGCCGGTCGCGCGCGGCGCGCCTTGCGAAGGATCAAATTGGTCAAGACGACAGGCGGCGCCGCGCCGCTATTCGGCGGCTTTTTTCGCGTCGCCGGAAATTTCCACGGCGTCCGACTTTTTCAGCTGGATCGCCTCCTTGACGCGCGCCTTGATGTCGGCGGGCGACTCGATCAATTCCCTGATGATTTGCGCGAGTTGCGCACCCGTCATGGCGCTGATCTCGGCGCGTTCCTTCTCGGCTTCGGCGATGAAGAGCGGGTCTTTCAAAGTCGCGTCGAAAGCGCGGCGCAGGGCTTCGACGCGTTCGTAGGGAACGCCCGGCGTTGTCGCGATGGGCCGCCCCACAGCGACGGCCTTCGACATGAAATCCAGCAGAGGCTGATCCTTCGGCGCGCGGGCGAGCTCGCGCAGCAAAGGCACGTCGGGCAAAGCGGGATCTTTTTGCAAGCCCACCTGCAACAAGGGCGTGATCAGCTTGTTCTTCACGAAGTGCGGCGAAATCGAAACATAACTCGCCCAGGTGTTGGTGCCGCGCCCCTCGACCTCGCCGCGCTGCATGGCGAGATCGACATCGTGCCCGTCGGGATAGCCGAAAACGATTTTAAGCCTTGTGCCGAGCGCGTGGTTGTAGAAGGCCGTGAGCTGTTGTGAAATGGAGCCGGCTTGCGTGGTGCCGATCGTCGTCTCGCGCCGGCGCGCGTCGTCCAGAGTCTTAGTCGGCGACGTATGCCAGGCCGCGAGAATCTGGTTGGAATCGCTCATGTTGCCGACCCAGTTGAACTCCCTGAGATCGGCCTTGAAGGAATCGTTCAGGCCGAGCGCTTGATCGGTGGCGAGGCCCTGGCTGACGATCGTCAGCACCGTGCCGTCCTTCGGCGCGACGCGCGCGATGAAATTTGCGGCGACAATGCCGCCGCCGCCGGGCATGTTGACCGGCACGATGCGGGGCGCGCCGGGAATGTTGCGTCCAATGTGCCGCGCCAGCAACCGCGCGTATGAATCGTAGCCTCCCGCGCCGGCGGCGGAGCGGATCACCATTTGCACGGTCTTGCCGCGATAGAAGTCCTCGATTGGATCGGCCATGGCCGGCGCCGCCGCGAGCAGGGCGGCGAAGCCGACGCAATACAATCGACTCGCGTGTTTCGTCATGCGGTTCCTTTCGCGCCTCGTCGCGCCGCGGGCTACGGATAGGCCTTCAGCACATGCCGCGCGA
>JANYDZ010000684.1 GCA_025363375.1 Hyphomicrobiales bacterium | reverse complement strand
TGGACGCGATCCGGCCCGCATCGAGGCAGGAACTGCAATCGGCGATGCGTCACGATCCGCAGACGCTTCGCGCGCTCAACGAATTGCAGGGGCTGGAACGCGCCGCGCGGCTGGTTGCGGGCATGGAGCGCGAGCGACAGGCGCAACTCGATCCGAACGTCCGGGCCGCGCGCTTGGTCACGCAATGGAACGGACTCGAACACAAGCATTCCCAGCTTGGCGGCTGGGATCAGCGGGAGCCGCGCGAAAAGGTCGAGACGCAGATGCGCTCCGTCGCGGCCGAAATAGGCAAGGACAAGCCGGTGGAAACGGCGCTACGCGCAAAACCCGCAGACTTCGGGATCGAGGATCGTTCCAGCCTGGGCCGCGCGTTGCGGGAAAAGGATCTTGGCCAGGCGCTCGAACAGCGCGTCACGCAAGGTCAGCGCGAACGCGGCCATGAGCAATCGATGTAAGGGTAATGCAGCGGAATGGCGGATGAGGATCACGAGAACGACGACGACGACGGCGGCGCCGCGCAGGCTTTCGCCGATCTACAAGCCGAAGTGAGCGTGATGCGGCGAGCCATGGAAGGCTTGCCCGCCATTCTCAATCGCATGGAGACCCCCGACTACGCGCCATCGTTTGGGGCGGTCATAAAGGCGCTCAACGAGACTCAGGCGCGGCTCGCGGCGATTGAAGGCCATCCGGCGCTGATGCTGACGCCGGACCAACACGCGAGCGCGATAAAGCGGGCAGGCGTCGAGGTGATGAGCGACGCAGCGAGATCGTTGCGCCATGAAGCCGACGCCGTGGGGCGCGAACAGCAAAAACTTGCTCAAATCGTCGGCGAATCCCTGGGCCAGCAAGCTCAGAAGCGCGCGCTGTATTGGGCGCTTGGAGCTGGCGTCGCTATCGGCTTCGTGTTGTTTCCGCTGCTGGGCGCCTTCGCGCCAGGCGGAAGCTTTCTCGCTGCGTTCGCGACGGGGAATTTCGACCGATGGTATGCGGGTGGTGAGTTGATGCAGGCGGGGAGCCCGGAAGGCTGGCGGGAGTTCCTCCGATCCGACAGCCTTGTTCGGGCGAATGCGGACGCGATCAAAGCGTGCCGGGAATTGGCGGCGAAAGCAGGCAAGGAGCAGAAATGCTCGATCAGCGTGCAGGCGGGGCAGTGATGCAGACCGCCTGGCGAGCGCGGCGCGTTCCATAAGGCGCCTTCCGCGAATTCGCGCGCCGGCGGCTGTGCGGCCCGAAATTCGAGGATCGAGAGACGTCCGCCCACACTCGCTGGCCGGCGCGCGGGAGCGAATTCTCGAAACTCACGATTTTTGGAACGGCGATTTTTGCCCAAAAACACACGGGTTTTGAGAAGGCGAAAAGCGCCACGGTAGAAGCTAAACTACGTCATCGGGCGCGAGCGCGCAGGCAAAATGCGGATCAATCTCAATTTGTATCGTGGGATGATTGATCTTAAATTGCGTAGCGAGTTTTCCCGCCAGATCGTGCAAGAACTCATCCCCCGGATGACCGGCTGGCATCACCAAATGGCAAGTCATGGGCGGCGGCGGCGTCCTGTTCATCGTCGGCGATCTTGGTCGCGTCTGTCTGCTCATCGGCGCGAAGGCGCGCGGCGACCATGCTCATGCCGCCGTCCGACGAGAAGCTGGCGCAACCCGCGAGCGCCGCGAGAGCCACGGGAAGCAATGCAAGCCTTGCAACACGCATCATGGCTGGCCTCCCACCGGACGAGGCGCGATACGCTCGTTGATGGTCGCCAGTCATGGGGTTCGACAGGCTGGTAGACGCGGGTCCCGGCCGTCGCGTCGCCAACCCTAAGGCGGGGGACCTGAACCGCCGGATCGGCGGCACGCACAAGAGAGGGTGGCGGGGGAACCGCGCACGCGGATACGAGGAGGCAAAGAGCCGCCATAAGAAAAGGCTTCATGAGAGAACCGCAAAGATCGACGGAAAGGGAACCTGCGCTAGTGGAAGCGAGGTTTTTCAGGTCGCGCGACGCGTCAGCGCAGCCAAGCGACCGCCTTCAAGGCCAATCAGACGCGGGGAGGACGCTTGATCGAAAACGGGAGCGTGCTTTCGACCATTCGGTCCGGATCGGGCAAAATCCGGTCTATGGCGAAGCCAAAAGAAACAGTGGAAAGAAGCGACGGACCCGCCACAACATGGCATCCGGGCCCGCAACACCCGTCCATACAAGGGTCTCCGGGCGCTGAATGTTTGCCGTGATGGGCCTGGTCATGTCCGTGATCATGCAGGGTCGCGCCGCCGTGCTGGCTGGCGCTTATGCCTGAAACGCCATGACCCGTCTCGAAAGCCGAACAGGGAAGCGACGCGCCCATGAGCAGAAACGCGAACAGGCCGGCGATCATGCCGGTCCATCCGAGTTTTCTG
>JANYDZ010000662.1 GCA_025363375.1 Hyphomicrobiales bacterium | reverse complement strand
CGAAGCGCTGATCGCCATGGACGCCATGAATATCGCGTTCCCCGACGGCGAATTCGATATCGCGGTCGCGCCCTATGTGCTGACCACCGTGCCCGACCCGACGCGCCTGCTCGACGAAATGACCCGCGTCGTCAAACCCGGCGGCGAGATCATTCTCGTCAATCACATCGGCGCTGAAGGCGGCATTGTCGCGGGCGTCGAAAAGTGGCTTGGCAAACGCGCCGCAAAACTGGGCTGGCGCCCGGAATTCCCCTGGTCCGTCGTCGGCGACTGGCTGGCGCGGCGCAAGGACGTGGAATTGACCGAAAGACGCTCGCTCGCGCCCGTGGGAATGTTCACGCTGATCCGCATCGCGCGGCGATGAATTGCGCGCCGGAGCCTTCGTCCTTGTTCTTGACTTGCTTCAACCCGGCAGCCTATATCGCCCTCGCCCGAAGGGGCCGTGGCGGGATAGCTCAGCTGGCTAGAGCACGGGAATCATAATCCTGGGGTCGGGGGTTCGAGTCCCTCTCCCGCTACCAAGTATTTCGACCATCCCAACGCCGGAAATACAAAATAAATAAATCAACGACGCGGACGCATCGCGGCGGAGCGCGCGACGATAAACGCCAATCAGGCGCCGCGCGTGGCCGTGGAGCGCGCGTATCGATCCGACTGACCCTAACGGCAGATCAACACCGGCAATTTCGACGCGGCAATGACTTCCGCAGCCTGACTGCCAAGCACGAGCCGACCGAGGCCGCGCCGTCCGTGCGAACCCATGACAATGAGATCGCAATCGCGCTCTTTCGCAGCCGCCACAATTCCCGTCGCGGGCCTTGCGTCGGGGACATGGAGCGTTTCGCATCGAACCCCGGCCATTTCGGCGGCCTCTTTCGCAATGGCGAGAATCTTTGCCGCGTGCGTCGCCGCCCACGTTTCGTAGTCAACCGTTGGATGTTTGGAGCCCATGTCGGCGCGCGCCGCCATTTCCTGGGCGGACCAAAGTTCGGTCACATTGACCATGGTGACTTGCGCGCCAAGATCCTTGGCCAACGAGAGCCCCTGCGTCACGGCATGACCCGCCAATTCCGACCCGTCCGTGGCTATAAGTATGCGACGATACATTTTCCGCCCCTTCATTGATGAATTCCCATCTTTCTCCTTTCTTGTTGTTCCCGCCTTGACCTCGATCAAAACGCGCGGGAAAGCGGGCGTCGCTGCAACATTTGTCAGGCTCGCGGTTCAATTCCCCAGGCGAATTTCACCCTCGCATCGCGACGCTGGACGATGCCGCTTTTCTCCCTCAACGCCCGGCCTCTCCGACTCCGACGTTCATGCAAGGCTGCGGGGCGTGGCATGCAAAGAACTTCCCCTCTTGTCCGATATCAATGTTGCCCTTGCCGATGACGGATAAAGAAATCCGATCGACAAGACGGAGCTTGCAACATGTACAAACACATTCTGATCGCAACCGACGGTTCCGAACTCTCCGCCTCTGCCGTCATGCAGGGGGCGGCGCTCGCCGGCGCTCTTGGCGCCAAACTCACGGCTGTCACCGTTACCGCGCCTTTCCACCTGGTGTCGCTCGATCCGCTCATGGTCACCGACACCGAGGAGAGTTACCGCGAGGATATGCGTAAACTCGCCGATCAATATCTTGCGGCGGCGCGCGCCGCGGCTGAAAAACGTGGGCTGAGCTGCAATCTGATCCGCCGCGAGCACGAGCATCCCTGGGAATCGATCATTCGCACGGCGGACGAGGAAGCATGCGATCTCATCGTCATGGCCTCGCACGGTCGGCGCGGACTTTCCGCGGTGTTCATGGGAAGCCAGACGACAAAAGTGTTGACCCACAGCGGCATACCAGTGCTCGTTACGCGTCCGCCGCTTGCAGATGAATTCTGACGGACTTTAGGAAAGGGTTGCCGCATTGTGCGTGTCCTGGATGAAACGATCGCTTTTCTTCGGCGTTCGCTGGAGGCCGGGCCAGGCTCCGTGGACGTCGTCACAACCCACGCCTCGATGGTGTTCATCGGTCCTGAACGCGTTTTGAAGCTCAAGCGGCCTGTACATTATCCCTACCTCGATTTTTCGACGCCGCAAAAGCGTCTTGCCGCCTGTCGAAACGAATATGAACTCAATCGGAGAACGGCCCCAAAGCTCTATCTCGGCGCGCGGACGATCGCGCGCGACGGCTCAGGCGCCCTGGTTTTTGACCGACCCGGCGAACTGATCGACGCCGTCGTGGAGATGCGCAGGTTTGAGCAAACCGATCTGTTCGACGCCATGGCGAGGCGAGGCGCCCTGACACGGCCGTTGATTAGCGGCCTCGCGACGCAAATCGCGAAGCTTCACGGCGAAGCGCCGGTCCGCAAGGATAGACGCGGCGCCGCGCGCGTCCGCGCGGTGCTCGACATCAACGACCGATCCTTGCGCGCGTCCAATTTGACTTCGCCCGAGCATTGCGACGCGCTCCTGCAAAAATTCGAACAGGCTTTCGAGAAAAACACCCGGCTGCTCGACGTGCGAGCGGAGGCCGGCAAGACGCGTCGATGCCATGGCGACCTGACTCTGCGCAATATCTGCCTCTATGAAGGCGAACCGACCCTGTTCGATTGCCTCGAATTCGACGAGGAGCTTGCGACCATCGACGTCCTCTACGATTTGTCTTTTCTCCTTATGGATCTTTGGCATCGAGGCCAACGCGAACTCGCCAACTGGTGTGTCAACCGATATCTGGACGCGCGCGACGAGACCGACGGACTGTCGCTCGCGCCGTTTTTCATGGCCATGCGGGCTTGCGTGCGCGCCCACGTCGGCGCGGCGCAGGCCCGCGACAAATCGAACGCGCGGGAAGCGCTTTTTGCGGAAGCGCGCGAATATCTCGCGCTCGCGGCGGCCTGTCTGACGGCGTCCTCCCCGCGTCTGACGGCGGTCGGCGGCTTGAGCGGTTCGGGAAAATCAACGCTGGCGGCGTCGCTGGCGTGTGAAATTGGCGCCGCGCCGGGCGCGCGCGTTCTTTCCAGCGACCGGATTCGCAAGCGCCTTCATGGCGTCGAGGCGACGGCGCGTCTGCCGGCGCGGGCTTATCGACCCGAGACATCGCAACGCGTTTACGCCGCGCTGCGCAACGAAAGCGAAGCCGTCATTCGCGCGGGTTCAAGCTGCGTCGTCGAAGCCGTGTTTGATCGAACGGACGAAAGGCAGGCCATTGAGGCCGTTGCCAGCCGTCTGCGGATACCCTTCACGGGATTGTGGCTCGATACGCCGGCCGCAATAGCCGGGGCGCGCATTCAAACCCGGCGAAACGACCCGTCCGACGCGACGGTGGACGTGCTGCGCCAGCAGACGGAGAAGGACTGTGGCGCGATCGCCTGGACGCGAATCGACGCCTCGGGCGGCGCGGAGGAAACCCTCGATCTCGCGCGTGGAATCGCTGTGATTTCAAGTTGAAGCCCGCGGCAATTCGAGCGCGACGAATTTCATTTCCGCCTCTCCCGCGACATTGGCGATTTCAAATCCCAGATCGCGGCACATTGCGAGCATCGGCGAATTCTCCCAGAGCACCTGTCCCTGAACGCGTTTCAGACCCGACGTTTCCGCATAGTCGATCATCAAGCGCATCAACGCCCAGCCAAGGCCGCGGCCTTTCCAGTCGGTGCGAAGCAATATCGCGTATTCGCCGCTGAGGTCGTCGGGGTCGCGCATCAGGCGCACGACGCCAAGCAGATCATGGGTTGTTTCTTTGAACGCGCAGAGCACGCAAGCGCGCGCGTAGTCGATTTGAGTCAGTTGGGCGATGAAGGCGTGACTGAAATCCTTGATCGCCGCGAATAACCGCAATCGGAGGTCTCCAGGCGACACATGCGCAAAGAACGTCCGGAATGCGTCCTCGTCCTGCAGGCGCACCGGACGCACAAAAACGCGGGTCCGATGACGCGAATGCCCGCGCGACGTGAAATTGTTCGAAGGCGGGCCGCAAGGGAACCGGGTCCGCGGGTCGGGTCCGCCGTGATTACAATCGCGGCGGCGACGCCGAAGGCGACGGCCTCTTCCACGATCTCCACAACACTGGCGCGAGGCGCTGCGCCAACTAGCGCGATTGAGCACGGCGCGAGCAACCGGTCGAGACGTTGTGTTGACATGTGCCCTGCTTTGCATGAGGCGGGTCAGCGCTGGTGTTTCGCGCGGTTTGGCGGGCGTAATGCGCCGTCGTTCGCTTTGCGAAACCGCAAAACTCCTACAGCGCGCCGAAGCCCTTTGCAAAAAACGCGCTGAGCCGGGCCAATAAATGGTTTGACTTGATCGGGAACAACGCCGTCGTTTTGCAAGGCCGTATTTTTAACAGGCTCGCCTTCGCGCGAAACGCGGCGGAGCGGCCGGCGGGCGGGCGGGCGAAAAAGCAAACCGGTCCACGGACCGATGTTTTCCGCGCGGCAAAACGCTTGAATTGCGTGGAATTTGCCTCCCGAAACTTCGCGGCGCCCAAGGTTTGACGCTCGTCAATGTCCTGTTTTTCCCGGGATGCACAGATGCCCGGATATTGGAGATTTCGATGGCGAAAAGACCGGATGGCGAACCCAACAGCAAAAAGACGGTCGGCGGCATCCGCGACGTTCTGGCCTTTGCGCGCATGGACGGCCGCTTTGAGCCGTTGGTCAAATACGCGACGGCCCTGGCCAAATTCTGCGGCGCGGACCTCACCGTTCTTGCCATGCCGTCGAACGGTTCGCGCTATGATTCGCTGCGTGGCGCGCGCTCGTCGATCATTGAGAATATTCGTTCGGAAGATCGTCAGGCAGCACAGGCCTTCAGAAGACGCGTCGGCGATCTTGCCGCCGTTGAAGGCGTGCCTTGCGGCGTAAGAATTGTCGATCCCAACGATATCGAACCAACGGACGGGATTCGACTTTTCGCGCGTCATTTCGACGTGACGGTCATCGCAATGCCGGGCGGGGAAATTGCCGGCGGTCAAAATAGCCTGTTGGAAACCGTCGCCGAGCATTCCGGCAGGGCAGTTCTGGCCGCGCCGCGGGATTTCGCGGGCCGCGCCAGATTTTCCAAAATCATGCTTGTCTGGGACGGCAGCCGGGCCGCGGCCCGGGCGTTCGCGGAAGCATTGCCGTTGCTGGCGCGCGCCGACCGCGTCAATATCGCGTTGATTTCCGAATCCAACGCCGCCGACGCGGGCTTTGGGTCGGTTGAAATCAAACGTCACCTTTTAAGACATGGCGTTTCCGGCGAACGGATCGAACTTATCCCGGGATCCGGCGTCGCGAACGCCTTGCTCGAACAGGCCGTCTCCATGGACGCCGATTTGATCGTCATGGGCGCCTACGGCTATTCCCGGTCACGCGAGTGCATTGACCCGGAGGGCGCCAGGTTCATGTTGAGGCAATCGAGCACGCCGATTTTGCTGGCGCATTAAGGCACCAGGGGACGCCCGCGCCGCCCCGATCGTTGGCAGGGATTGTCCGCAAACGCGTCATTCCACATCGTCGCTTGCGCTGTCGACCAGTTCATTCAAGGCGTTCAGATTGCGCAACTGGACGACCCGGCTTTCTTTCAGGCAGATGTATCCCTTGGCGCGCAACTCGCTCAGAGTCCGACTGACGGTCTCCAGCGTCAGGCCGAGATAGTCGCCGATGTCCGCGCGCGACATGGGCAGGAGGATAACGCGGGGATCCGCGCCGCGCGCTTCGTTGCGATGTGAAAGTTTTTGCAGAAAAAACGCCACGCGCTCGATCGCGCGCCTTTGGCTGACGTTGAAGAAACGGTCCTGGGCGTCCGCCAATTCCTCCGAGATCGCCTCGTAAAGCCGGGCGGCAAGTCCCGGATTTGCATTGATCATCTGTTTGAGTTGCGGCACCGGCAGGCAGCGCAATGTCGTCGGCTTCAGAGCCTGCGCCCCGACCAGGTGGCATTTGCGCGCGCCGAGGCCGATCAAGTCGCCGTCGAAGCCAAAACCAAGCACCTGACGGCGGCCGTCGCCCAGGCTCCGGTACAGTGCCAGGGCCCCGCTTTCGACTTTGAAAATGTAGGAGCGCGGAGCGCCTTCGAGAAAGGCGTGTTCGCCGACCGCTATCTTGCGGAGCGAAGCGCGGGCCAGACCATGGTCCAGTTCCTCCCCGCGATCAGCGCCGGGAGCGCGGAGGTAAACCGCGGGCTGGGTGGTGTTTGGGGCCAAACTCTGCGAAAACATCGGCTGCTTCCTTGTCTCAAGTTCGATGGGAGCAACTTGTAGGGCGCGCGTCACGCGCGTTTGACGGACTTGAAACAGATTGTGTCAATTTGTGAAAATGAGTTGACGGCGTTTCCTTTGGGCTGGGCCATGACCGTAACCGCGGGCATTCGCATTCTTGTGGTGGACGACGAACCCCAAATGCGCACATTGCTGCGAAATGTGTTTGAACGCGAAGGCTTTTCCGTTGGCGAAGCCGGCAACGGCGCTGAATTGTTCGAAGGCTTGCGCGCATCCCCGGTCAGCCTCGTCACGCTTGATCTGACGCTGGGCGGGGAGGACGGATTGGCCCTGGCGCGTGAAGTGCGCGCCAGATACGACGTGCCCATCATCATGATCTCCGCCAAAGCCGACGAAGTCGACCGCATCGTCGGCCTCGAACTCGGCGCCGACGACTACATCTGCAAGCCGTTCAATTTGCGCGAAGCGCTGGCGCGCGTGCGGGCGGTGCTGCGCCGCTACGAACCGCGCAACGGCGCACACGCCGCGGCCGCTTCTCCCGGCCGGGAACGCTATTCTTTTGGCGGGATGACGATAGACCTCGCGTCGCGCGACCTCGCTTCGGCGTCGGGGGAAAAGATCGCGCTCACGACCGCAGAGTTCGACTTGCTCTGCCTGATGCTGAAGCGCCCGTTGCGGGTGATGTCTCGCGACGCCATCATGGATCTCCTCAAGGGTCACGAATGGTCGCCCGTCGACCGCACAATCGACACGCTGGTCGCGCGCCTTCGCAAGAAAATCGAACGCGACCCGAACGCGCCTGTTTTCATCAAGTCGGTGCGCGGCGTTGGCTATCTGTTTTCCGTCGATGTCACGCCCTGTTGAGAGCCGCCTAGCCGTCAAGAACCATCCGCACCGTCTCGCTCAATTTCGCCAGCTTGTAGGGCTTCTCAAGCAGGGGAATGGCTTCGACCGCGGTGTGTTTCTTGATCGCAAGTTCATCCGAATAACCTGATGTCAGGAGAATTTTCTGACGCGGACGCGTGCGGCGGATTTCGAGCGCGAGATCGAACCCGGACATGGACCCGGGCATCACGACGTCGCTGAATACAAGGTCGATGTTTTCGTCCGCGTCCATCGCTTTCAGCGCCTTCGCGCCGTTCTCCGCTTCCAGCGTCCGGTATCCCAGACTCCGCAATTGTCCGACCACGACGTCGCGGACGTCGGCGCGGTCTTCGACGACAAGAATTTTTTCGCCTGATCCGCGCGGTTTCGCCTTCGGTTCACGCGCCTGGCTGGCCCTGTTGGCGACTTCGCATCTAGGCAAATAGATGTTCACGATGGTCCCTCTCCCAACCTCGCTGTCGAGGCCGACGTCACCCCCCGATTGCTTGACGAATCCATAGACCGTGGCCAACCCAAGGCCCGTCCCCTTTCCCTCGCCCTTGGTCGTGAAGAAAGGCTCGAAGACATGCGCAAGCACATCCGCGTTCATTCCCGTTCCCGTGTCCTCGACGCTCAACTTCAGATATTCGCCCGGGTTGAGATCGGTCTGCCGGTGTTTTTCACGTAAAACGACGTTCTCGGTTTCGATGGCGATAGAACCTCCCGACGGCATGGCGTCCCGCGCGTTCACAACCAGATTGATGATCGCGCTTTCAAGTTCGCCGGGATCGACTTTGACGGGCCAAACGTCCGGAGCGAGACGCGTCGTCAACGCGATATTTTCGCCCAGGGAACGACGCAACAACTCGCGCAGATCGACGACGATTTCATTGAGGTCGGACACGACGGGCGAAAAGCGCCGTTTGCGCGCGAAGGTCATGAGCCGTTGATTGAGGCGCACGCCGACTTCCACCGCCTTCTCGGCCTCGGAAAGATAGTTGCGCAACCGCTGGTCGCCGAGTTCAAGATCGATCAGTTGATGATTGCCGGAAATCACGGCGAGAAGATTGTTGAAATCGTGGGCGATGCCGCCGGTCAGTTGTCCGATCGACTCCATGCGTTGTGAACGCGCCAATGCTTCCTGAGCGAGCACCCGTTGCGACATTTGCTCCTGGAGTTCCTTTGTGCGTTCGGCGACCCGCGTTTCGAGTTCCTGATTCAAGCGGGCCAGTTTGTCCGTCGCCCTCTTGAGTTCGGTGATGTCGACAATGGTGATAATAACGCTGCCTATGCGCCCCGTTTCGTCGATTTTCGGTTGCAGCGTCCTGAAAAAAACACGCGCCGCCTCGCCGCCTTCGCCGGGGACGACATGTTCATAGGATATGCGTTCCCCCCGCAGCGCGCGTTCGAAATAAGGCCGCAACTCCTCGTACATATGTCCGGGCGCTTCCGGGGCAAGCTTTCCAACGATGTTGGAATCCGCGTGGCCGTACCAACGCAGGTAAGCGGGATTGGCGAAGAGATAGCGGCGCTCGCGGTCGACGACAACGAGGCCGACTTGCGCGTGGCTCGTGGTGATGTCGAGAAGCTCTTCATGCCGACGCAAGGCCGTTTCGTCGGCCTTGCGCTGCGTGACGTCACGAAGGATTGTGGTGAAGCTATCGCCCTCCGAACCCGACGCCTTCAGGATCGAAGCTTCAGCGGGAAACTCGGCGCCGTCTTTGCGCCTGCCAAAAATCTCGCCGCGTTCGCCCATCCGGCGCGCGGCGGCCTCGCCGGCGGAAAAATTCGCAATGTGATCCTTGTGTGAACGGCGAAACCGTTCGGGTATCAGCAAGTCGAGCGGTTTGCCGAGAACCTCGTGCGATTCGTATCCAAAGACCGCTTCGGCGCCATGGTTGAACAAGGTGATCCGCTGTTCGCGGTCGAGAGAAATGATCGCGTCCTGCGCGTTGTCGAGGATGGAGGCGAGCCGTTGCTCGGAGCGGCGCAGCGCTTGTTCCTCCCTGGTGAAATCGAATGCGGCGCCCGCTGTGCGCGCAGCGCGCCGCGCCGCGCCCTCGCCTTCAAAATGCGTGCGCCCGCGCAGGCGCAACCGCAACGGCGCGCCGTTCGCGCTTTGAACCCGGATGTCGACGGAGAAAGCATCGGCGACTTCAGGCGTTTCGTTGTTGTGAAGCGCTGCGTCGAGGCGGCCTGTATCGTCGGTGTGAACATGGCGCAAAAACGCGTCCAGCGAAGCTGGAAGAGGACCCTCTATCCCCAAATATTTGCGCCAGTACGGGGACAGCCAAAGGGCTCCGGTCGGCTGATCGTAGTGGAAGAGCGCGATCTGTCCGGCATCGAGCGCCGCCGCCATCTCCTGGGTCGGGTCCAGTCCGGCGGCGGAACCGTTTTGGTCGTTTGTGCCCGCGGTCATGGCGCCTCCACATTTCACCCGGCGATCCCACAATAACGGGCAATCCTACAATAACGGAAGGCGCGCGTAATCCCGTGTCGGCCCCCGGGGGGCGCGGTCCAGGGCAATGGATCCGTACTGAAAGCCCGCTCTATTCGCGACATCCCCGGCCGGGGCTCGATCCCTTGCGGCGCGCCGTCACCCCAGAACTATTTTCTGGATTTCCGCGACGGGATGTTTCGTCAAATCCTTGTCGATTTGCGCGACGCACCGCGACAAAAGCCCTTGATCCGCGCTCTTGCGGATGGTTGCGAGCGCCCTGGGAGGCGCGACGAAAACGATTTGCGCCTTCGGCGATTGCGCGCACAGCGCGGTGAAGCCGCGCAAAGTCTCCATGATGAACGCCTTCTCTTGCTCGGCGTGCCAATCCGCCGCCTCAACGCCGCTCGAGGGTCCGGACCGGTTTTGCGTGCGCCCCGGCCTGTCGGAGCCCATGTCCGAATTATGGGCCGGCAATTCCTGCCGCGCGGAACTTTCGACCTCGAAGGCCTCATGCCCGGGCGGGCCGTTGTTCTTCAGAAACAGCGCTGATTTTCCGTCGCAAACGAGAATCCGGGCGTCGCGGCGCAAGGTCAGACTGGACATGTGGCTTCCTCATTCTTGATCGCATGGCGGTTGGAGTTTGAACCGGTTTCGCACGCGTTGGCGCGCGCTAATGGATCCGCCCGCAACCCGGCGCAGGAGAGTAAATCAAGGCCGCGCGCGCCATGATCTCCATCAAAGCAATCTTCCTTGCGGGATGATTCCATATTCATGGAGGAGAACAGGAGGAGCGCATGAGCAAGACCGGGCTGGCCGTGTTCGACACGACAATTCAGGAGACCCATGTCTGGCTGAAGAACATGATGGACAGGCTCGAAATCGACGACCGGCGGTTGGCCTTCTCGATCCTGCGCGCGACGCTGCACGCCGTGCGTGATCGCGTCGGTCCCGAAAGCGCCGTGCATCTGGGCGCGCAGCTGCCGTTGTTGGTGCGCGGCGTTTTCTATGAAGGCTGGAGGATGTCGCGCCCGCCGAGCGTCGAACGGCATGTCGCCGGGTTCATCGCCCATGTCGTGCGCGAGCTGCCCGCCGGGCGAATTCGCGACCCGGAGAACGCGGTCGCCGGCGCGCTCGCCGTCATTCGCACGATGATTGATCCCGGCGAGGCGTTGAAGATTATCCGCATGTTTCCGGCGGAATTGCGCGATTTCTGGCTGGAAAGCCGGTAAAAGCGCGGGGCCGTGAATCGAATTAACGCCCCTTGATCCAACGCAAAGCGCAAGGCGCGCCTGTGTTGTTGGGTGTTGGCGCAATAATTATGGAGCCGGAATCATGAGCATGAAGGACCTCCTCGTCCATCTCGACGTCAGCGCGAAGGGCTCCAATGTCGCCGACTTCGCGGTTTCACTGGCTACAGAATTCGGCGCTCATCTGACGGCGGCCGGCCTCGTTGTCGAGATTGTGCCGCCGGCTTCATTCATGGGCGAATTCCCCTACGACCTCATGGTCGAGGCCGCCGAACAGGCGCGCGCGGCGGCGGAGACTGCATTTCTGCGGCTGCAACAGGCGGCGCCCGCTTCCATCGGGACCGAACTCGTGATGATAGACGCCGTGTCGGGACAGGCCCGCGAAGAGTTCGGCAGATTGGCGCGACACTTCGATCTTGCAATCGTCGGGCAAGGTGGTCCGGAAATGGGGAGCGACGACGAACTGATGGCGCAGGGCGCGCTGTTCCGCTCGGGACGCCCGGTGTTTGTCGTGCCCTATATCCACCAGGGCCCGGCGAAGCTCGGAAAGGCGATGGTGGCGTGGGATGGAGGGCTGGCCGCGGCGCGCGCCGTCGCCGACGCCCTGCCGTTGCTTAAACGCGCGGGCCGCGTGGAGGTCGTCAGGATTGCGGGCAAAAATCCACCCAATGATGAATTGCCGGGGTTCAATATTGCCCGTCACCTCGCGCGGCACGGCGTCTCCGCGACGCTGAAACAACGCCCTGGGGCGGACGACATCGGCGCCGCGCTCTTGTCTCACGCGGCGGATTCGGGCGCCGACTACATGGTGATGGGAGGTTATGGGCATTCGCGGTTTCGCGAATTTATTTTCGGCGGAACGACGAAAACCATGTTCGAATCGCTGACCATTCCGGCGTTCATGGCGCATTGACGCATGCCTCGCCGTTGTGCGGAGCCTGTCCAACGATCCGAAACTGCAGGCGCGTTGCTCAACGGGCAGCGCCAGGCGCGTGTTTCGGAGGCGATTCCATGAGCGCGACGATCACATTCAATCGACTTCGCCGGTCAGCGTCACCCAACCGCGCTCGACCCTGACGTCGATCCGGTCTTTGGGGGCGAAGGATTGCCATGTCGGAATGTCCAGCGCGCGTTTTGCGATCTGATCATCGGTCGTTTGCTTGCTTGACGCCGGCGCGGCGAACCCGAATTTCCTCGGCAATCGCGTGAACGCCCTTGACGCGTTTGACGGCTCGCCCGGCCGCGGGTTTTTCGGTGTCGTTCGCGGCATGGCCGGTCAGGGTCACGACGCCCCTGTCGACGGCCACGCCGATGTGAGCCGCGTTGACGCTGGGCTCCCATTCGAGTTCGTCGATGATCGTTTGTCGTAGCGAAATGTCGTCCATGATCGCCGCCCTTCTGTGGGAGTTGCCGCGCCGACGCGATGCGCGCATGACGGTTGTGTCATTGCATTGACCGGACGGCGGGACACTGACGCGGATCAAGCCGGCAACGGCGTGTCGATTGCGTTGGCGGGTGCAAGGCATGGACCGAAGGCATGGACGAAAGGCCGCGCCTGCCTGCACCGGGCGCCTCATCCCTTCCGGGGCGTCTCCGGCGGCCGGTCCTTTTCGGGCGGCGGCGAAGGATCGACGCGCTTTGGTCCGAGCGTGCGGATATAGGCGACAAGGTCCGCGATTTCATCGCGTTTCAGGCCCATAGCCGGCATGCGCGGGTAGGGCGCGTTGAGAAAGGCCGTAAGCGCGCCGATTTCCGTGTATTTTTCCGCGACCGAGTGAAACGTTGGCGCGTCCGTCAAGGCGCGCTGTTGGTCGGGCCTGACGACATGGCACGCTTCGCACCAGCGCTCGGCAAGCTGACGGCCGGTCGCGGCGTCCGCGGCGAAGAGAGGCGTTGCGGGGCTCCACATTGCAATCAGAATGGTTGCGTGGAGCAGCGATCGAAAGGACATGGGCGGACGCTCGGGTTTCGTGGATTGTCATTCTCCCGCGCGGCCGTTCAACGCGCCTTGTTCCAGGTCAAGTCAAAACAAGACCGCGCGACAATTCCCGCGCCGTTGCAAGAGCCGCTTGCGCCGCAGCGTCCATGCGCCGCGACGGCGTGCCGGCGATAGATTGGGACGCCGGGCGTTGCCGATGGACCTTTCAACTGTTGCTGCGGTTTGGGCGGATGCAGGCGGCCGGTCCCCCTCCAACGGGCGAACCGCCCGGCCGAACGCAAAACGTCCCTCATGCTCCTCGCATCGCCAGCATGAGCGTCCGCGCGTCGGCGATCCCCTCAAGCCCGTCAAGCATCGCCAACACCCGGCGCGCGCCCGATTCTCCCAGATGCGGAACCACGTATTGCATGAACTTGCGCTCCAGCGACGCCCGCGACATCGGGCGTTTCGGGTCGCCATCCGCGATCTCGACGAGCGCGTCGAAGGACCTGCCGTCCCCCATGGTCACAACCACATGGGCGCCGCCGCCGCGCGTCGACGCCGCCATTTTCGCGGAAACGCGCGCTGTGACCCTTTGCGCCAGCGCCAGCACCGCCGCGTCTTTCCAGCGGTCGCGCTCGAACTGCTCCACCGTGACATTCCCTTCGATCAGCGCCAGCGCGAGGCACACGGGCAGCGAGTGATCGGCCGTCTCGCGCGTTTTGGGATTGTAGCGCGTGGGATCGGCGGTGCGCTCGATCGTCGCGGGATGCGTCTCGACGACAATCTCCTTAATGTCCGTAGTCCGCCCACGCACGGATTCATGCAGCGCGACGCCCGCCTCCGCCACGCTCTGCAACTCGAATTGCAGCGGAAAACGCTTCAGCCCGACGTGCGCGATGCGGGACTTGCCCGGCTCGAGGACGAAGGCGAGGTCGGGCCGCTTGCCTTTCACATTTTCCGCGAACCACGACACGACATTACCCGCGCCGGTAAATCCGGCCGCCGCCATGCGCGTCGCGAACAACGCGTCCATAGCCGTATTGGCGAAGGACAACGCCTTCATCATGCTGATGGGACCGCGGTTGATCGCCATCAAGGTCATCGCGCGCGGCAAGGCGACGCCGAGCGCCTCGACCATTTTTTCGGGCGAAAGGCCCCAGAGTTTGCCGGCGATCAAGGGCACGGCCGCGCCCGCGCAACTCAGCGAATGAAATCCACGGTCGGAAAATGAAAACGCGTTGAGCAGCGCAATTTGCGCTTCGTAGCCAATCACAATCGCCTCGATCAGCCGACGCCCGCCGGCGCCCGTCTCTTCAGCCACGGCAAGCGCCGAGGGAATGCACTCGCTGGGATGCGAGGGATCACGCGCGACGTAGATGTCGTTGAGATCGAGATAGCGCGTGAGAACGCCATTGACGAGCACGGCGCCTTCAACGCTGATCGACTGCTTGCCGCCGATGACGCTGGCGACCGGGGGGCCGCCGAACGTCTTGCGAAACGTCGCCTCGGCAATGCGCGCGGGCTCGGCGCCAATGGCGCCAAAAGCGCAGGCGATCGTGTCGATCAGCAGGCGCTTGGCGGCCTCGACGACATCGCGCGGCAGCTCCTCGTAGCGCAGGCTCGCCGCGTAGTCGGCAAGCCTGCGTTCAATCGTGTGACCTTCCCCCGGCGCCGGCTTGCCTTCGGCCGGCGCAGCAACCATTGACGGTTGCGCCCGCGCGGCCCCGCCCAGGGCCAGCGCGCCGCTCGCGACGATAAAATGCCTGCGATCCATCGCAATCCCTCCGATTGCCGAACGCCGTCCACGGGCTTCGCGGCGCGGCGAGGATCGCAAACGAAGACCGCCTTGGCAAGAACGCCCGCAGAACGCCCGCAGAACGCGCGCCGCGTCCGGCATTGATCTTGTCGCGGAAAAGCCCAACAATGACGAACGAAAGCGCAACGGGAGGTTCGCATGTTCAGATACGTCACGGCGCTCGCGGGGGCGCTTCTCGCGCTCCCCGCCGCGGCGCAACAGAAGGCGCCGCTGGAACTGCGCGACATGGGCTCGTTTCACATCGGCGGCCGCCTGTTCGACATCGCGGGAAAGCCGACGCGGGAACTTCCGCTCGGGCCCGGCAACATTCAGAAAATCGACCCCAACGGCCAATATCTCGTCGAGCAGATGTACACCCAGTATTTTTTGCCGAAGGCGCGGCGCGGCAAACTGCCCTTGCTGATGTGGCACGGCGGCGGTCTCACGGGAGTCACCTACGAGACGACGCCCGATGGCCGCGAAGGCTGGCTCAACATGTTCGTGCGCAAGGGCTGGGACACCTATGTGTCGGACGCCGTCGAGCGCGGCCGCGCCGGCTGGGCGCAGCCCGAAGTCTTCAAGGGCGAGCCGGTGTTCACAACCCTTGGCTTTCCCTGGGAGGCCTACCGTTTTGGCCCGAAAGGCTCGTGGGACGCCGATCCCGCCAAACGCAAGCCCTATGCGGGCTCGCAGTTTCCCGTGGCGGCCTACGACAATCTGTTGCGCCAGATCGTGCCGCGCTGGGTGACGACGGACCCCGCGATCGACGCCGGTTATCTCGCGCTGATCGACAGGATTTGTCCCTGCGCGTTGCTCGTGCACAGCCAGTCCGGCACGCTCGGCTACCGCGCCGCGTTGGCGCGGCCCGACAAGATCAAGGCGCTTGTCGACGTCGAGGGCACGTTGCGCGGCGACGAGACGACCGCAGCGAAGCTCAAGCACATCCCCATGCTCGTGCTCTATGGCGACAATATCGACGACACCACCATGTTCGGCCCGCAGCGCAGGATCAATCTCAACATGGCCGCCCTTGCCAGGGCCGTCGGCGGCGACATCGAGATCGTGAACCTTCCCGACATCGGCATGAGGGGCAACACGCATTTCATGATGATGGAGCGCAATAATCTGGAAATCGCCGACTACATCGACAAGTGGCTGGCGGGCAAGGGCTTGACGGATTGAGCGCGGGAGCGAAGTTCGCGGCGGCCGCGTTTGCGGCGTTGACCGCCGTTGCTCCGGCCCGCGCGGAAGACGCCGCCGATTTCTATCGCGGCAAAACAATCTCGATCGTCGTCGGCTACGCGCCCGGCGGCGGCTACGATCACGCCGCGCGCGTGCTTGCAAAACATCTTGGCGCGCGCGTTCCCGGCAATCCGCAAATCGTCGTGCGCAACATGCCCGGCGCCGGCAGCGTTCTCGCGGCGAATTATCTCTATTCCACGGCGCCGCGCGATGGAACGGCCATCGGCAGCGCCAACGACGCAAATCTCATCGCGCCGCTCGTCAAACTGCGGGGCGCGCAATTCGATCCCCGCGGCTTTGGCTGGCTCGGTTCCATGGCCTCGCGCGGCACGCCCATTGTTTACGTGCGCAGCGACGCGCCCGCGACAACCTTTGAAGCCGCGCGGCAAACGCCGGTCCTGCTCGGCGCGACGGGCCCGGACACGACAAGCACCTATCCCGCCATGATCAACGAATTGCTCGGCGCGAAGTTCAAGATCATTCTGGGGTACAAAGGCGGTTCGGCGGAAATCAATCTGGCCATCGCGCGCGGCGAAGTGCATGGCCGCGCCAGTTGGGAATGGCAGAGCCTCAAGCAATATCAACCCGAATGGCTGGCGACGAAATTCGTGACGGTGATATTGCAGATGGGATTGAAACCAAACCCCGAACTCGCCGGCGTGCCGAGCGCCTACGCCCTCGCGCGCAACGACGCGCAGCGCCAGATCATGGAGCTGGTGCTCGGCACGGGCGAATTTCTGCGCGCCTTTTTTACGCCGCCCGGCGTCCCGCCGGAACGCCTCGCCGCGTTGCGCGAGGCCTTCGCGCAGACCATCGCCGATCCTCAATTCATCCGCGACATGAACGTCGTCTCGCCGCTTGAGGTTGATTACATCGCGCCCGCCGCCATTGATGGCTTTCTGGCGCGGGTGTACAAATTTTCGCCCGAAGTCGTCGAACAGGCCGCGAAGTTCGCGGGCCAATAGTTTTGGGCCAATAGTTCTGGAGAAAGACATGTTGAGCACAGCCGCCAACGAGCGATTGACGCGGGTCGGGCCCGGCACGCCCTGCGGCGAACTCATGCGCCGCTACTGGATTCCCGTCGCCGCATTGACTCAGCTCGATCCAAATCCCGTGCGCAAGGTCCGCGTGCTCGGCGAAGACCTCGTGCTGTATCGCAACACCAGCGGCGGCCTGGGCCTCATTGGCGAGCGCTGCCTGCATCGCCTCGTCGAAATGAAGCACGGCATTCCCGACGAGCGCGGGCTGCGATGCCCTTATCACGGGTGGCTCTACGGCGCGGACGGCGCTTGCCTCGAACGCCCGATGGAATCGGCGAAGGGCGAGTTCAAATTCAGGACGAAGGCCTATCCGGTGAAGGAACTCGGCGGTCTCGTTTTCGCATGGATGGGCCCTCAGCCCGCCCCCGCCCTGCCGCGCTGGGACCTGTTCGTGTGGCCCAACGCGGTCAAGCAGATCGCCGTCAACATCATCGATTGCAACTGGCTGCAATGTCAGGAAAACACCGGCGATCCCACGCACAGCGTTTGGGCGCACGGCCATCTCTTCAAATATGTTTTGCAGCGCCAGGGCAAATACGAGGACCGCGCCGCCAGCGTCGATCACACACTGCACGGCCGCACCAAATGGGGCACAGGCATCAAGGAACTCTACGCCAACGCCACGCCCTACGGGTTTGAAAAGGGCATCGTCTTTTCCAAGGAGCTTGGCGCCGAAGAAGACCTGGTGCGCCGCCATTCCACCGTGATCTTTCCTTTCTACACGCAGACGGGAAAGGCCGGCATGCCGCGCAGCGAGTTCCAGATTCGCGTGCCCATCGACGACGCCCATACGCTGCATATTTGTTATCAGGTCTACGCCGCGCCGCCCGGCGTCGAGGCGCCGGGGCAGGACAATGTGCCCTGGTACGAGCCGCCGACGCACGACGAAAACAACGAACTCATTCTCGACTACGTGCTGGCGCAGGACGCGCTCGTCTGGAAGGCGCAGGGCGCCATTACCGACCGCTCGAAGGAAATTCTGGGCCGCACGGATTTGCCGATCCTGTTCCTGCGCCGCCAGCTCGACGAGCAGATCGCGCTCGTCGAACAGGGCAAGGACCCGATGAACGTGTTCCGCCGCGATCCCGGAATGATCCACGGCAGCGGCGCGCCGCCGGACCAGCAGGCCATGTTCAGCCAGAATTACCGCAAGATGTATCACAAGGGTTTCGCGACCGACGACGCGGACCGTTACGGCCCCGCGATCGACCTCGTGAAGGATCTGCATCGCCGCATCGAGATCGCGGATCTGGCGCGGGCGGGAGCGAACGTCGAGGCGCCGGCGAAGTGAACCTCACGCCCGGTGCAGGGGATCGATCCACCTCACCGCCTCGGGCTTTTCGACCGCCTCGATATCGAGATTGACCGCCACCGCTTGCCCGTCGCTGCGCACCAGCACGCATTCCAGGGTCTCGTCGTCGCTGGCGTTGATCTCCTGATGCGGCACGTAAGGCGGCACGAAAATGAAGTCGCCGGGCCCCGCCTCCGCGACGAATTCGAGGCGCTCTCCCCAGCGCATCCGCGCCTTGCCGCGCACCACGTAAATCACGCTTTCCAGCGCGCCGTGGTGATGCGCGCCGGTCTTGGCGCCCGCGTGAATGCTCACCGTGCCCGCCCACAATTTTTGCGCGCCCGCGCGGGCGAAATCGATCGCCGCCGCGCGGTTCATGCCCGGCGTTTGCGCGGTGTTGGGATCGAGCTGGCCTGCGCCGATGACGCGCACGCCGTCGTCTTTCCAGCGGGGTTGCGGCACATCCGACATGGATTTCTCCCCATGAATTTAGCCCTGTGGCGGCGCGCCCGACGCAGGCGCGCGCCGCCGACAAACGTAGCACAGACGGCGACATTTGTCTCACCCCTCCTCCAGCTTGCCCGGCGACGGCGGCGTTCCCTCGAACCCCAGTTCCGTCCATCGCGCGGCGACGCGGTCGTGCACGCTCCTTCGCAGCATCGTCGATTTCGGAAATTGCGCGAGATGCGCGTGCGGCCGGCACGCGTCGATCAGCGCCTTCGACCCATAAGGCCGCTTTTCCGGCGGATATTGCGAGGGGTCGAGACCCGTCGACCAGGTCTTGCGCAGGATGTCGAGATCGTCGGCGGGATTGCAGCGCGTCGAAAGCGCCCACATGACGTCGTTCATATCGGTGGGATTGACGTCGTCGTCGACGGCGATGATCCACTTGGTGTAATAGGCCGCCGCCGGCGCCTGCGCGCACAAGGCGAGCGCCTGCGCGACATGGCCCGCGTATTTCTGCGTGATGGAAATGACAATCATGCCAAAGCCGGAGGCGGCGGCGGGATGCGCGTAGACGCCGCGCACGCCCGGCAAGCCCACGCGGTCGAGATCGTCGAGAATGCGCGCCGACCGCGCGATCGCGTAATATGTTCCCTGCTCGCAGGAGGGATAGCGCGCCATCAGCGCCGCCGTGAGAATGGGGTTCCTGCGCATGTGCAGCGCCTTCACCTCGATCACCGGCTGCGCCGAACGCGGCGAGCCGTAATAGCCGGTGAATTCGCCGAGCGGGCCTTCCTCCCGCATTTCGCCGGGATGCAGCAAGCCCTCGATCACGATTTCCGCGCGCGCGGGAATCGGCAGGGAACCCGTCGCGCCGCGCGTCAGTTCGACGGGCCGTCCACACAGCGCGCCCGCCGCGTCAAGTTCGCTTTCATTGTGGCCATAAACAATCGAACCCGCCATGAACAGCGCGGGATCGACGCCGTAGGCGGCCACGACTTCGCAAGGCTTGCCCTGCGCCCACCACGCCTCGCGGTCAAGGCGTCCGTCCTTGCCCGGCGAGCAATAGAGTCCAACCCGGTTCTTGCCGTGCAGCATCTGCCTGTAACAGCCCACATTGACGCGCCCGGTCGCGGGGTCCTGCGTAAACGTGACGTCGCCCGTGCCGATGTAGAGCCCGCCATCGCCCGGCCAGAAACGCGGAATCGGCAGCAGCGTGAGATCGATGTCGTCGCCCGTCAGCACGATGTCGTTCACCGGCGCCGTCTCGGGCGCGGTCATCACGGGCGCAATGCGCGCCTTCATCAACTTACGCGTCGCGTTGACGAGCGCTTCGATCGACATGTCGGGATCAAGCCCCAGCGTCAACGCGTATCGTTGCCTGCTGTTGCCGAGCATGTTGGACAGAACGCGCGCGCCGAGCGGATTGTCCTTGAAATTTTCAAACAGCAGCGCGGGCGCCTGTTCGTCGCGCGCACGCAAAAAAGTGATGGCCGACAATTCCTCGACTGGATCGACCTGCGCGCTCACGCGGTGCAATTGCCCGCGCTGCTCGCAAAGCGCGATCCACTCGCGCAGATCGCGCCAGGCGGCGGGCGGCTCGTCGCGCGCCGCGCCGATGGAAGAAGCGGGAGTGTGAAGCTCTTCCATGCGCGCCTCCGGGGGCCTTATTGCTTGTCGTTGTAAACCAGCTTCAGTTTTTCGGTGATGTCCGCCGGCAAATCCGAGACTTTCGCGACGAGCCTCTGCAGGTCCTCGCCCTTCATGGGGCCGTAGCCTATGCGTACTTTTTCAAGGTCCGCCCTGAAGGCGGGATCCTCCATCGTCTTGTCGAAAGCCCGGCGCAACGCCTCGACGCGGTCGGCGGGCGCGCCCGGCGTCGTGAAGAAGGCGGAGCCGACCTCGCTCGCCGCCATGACGGCTTCAAGAATCCGCGTCTCCTCGGGATTGCGCCCAAGCTCGACCGCCGCCGG
>JANYDZ010000626.1 GCA_025363375.1 Hyphomicrobiales bacterium | reverse complement strand
GTTCCGGTTTCATGGCGGTGGCCAGCAGTTCGGAATCGTTCGCGTAGACGGGATCTTTTGAAAGCTCCATCAAAAGATCGGTGCCGACGTTGGAGGTCAGGATGATCAGCGTGTTCTTGAAGTCGATCCGGCGCCCCGTGCCGTCCTCCATGATGCCCTTGTCGAAGACCTGGAAGAAAAGTTCGTGAACATCGGGGTGCGCTTTTTCGACTTCGTCAAGCAGCACGACGCTATAGGGCTTTCGACGCACCGCTTCGGTGAGTCTTCCGCCTTCGCCATAGCCGACATATCCGGGAGGCGCGCCTTTCAGGGACGAGACCGTGTGCGCTTCCTGAAATTCAGACATGTTGATGGTGATCATGTTCTGCTCGCCGCTGTACAGCGCTTCGGCCAGCGCCAACGCGGTTTCGGTCTTGCCGACGCCCGAGGGGCCGCAGAGCATGAACACGCCGATGGGCTTGTTGGGATTGTCGAGTTTGGCGCGGTTGGTCTCGATGCGTCTGGCGATCATCGACAGGCCGTGCGACTGGCCGACGACGCGGCGGTTGAGAATTTCCGGCAGGCGCAGGATGTTCTCGATCTCGTCCTTGACCATGCCGCCGACGGGAATACCGGTCCAGTCGGAGACGACGGAGGCGACGGCGGCCTCGTCCACGTGGGCGTAGATCATGCGGTCTTCGGCGTTGATGGCTTCAAGCGCGTCGAACTTTTCCTTCAGTTGAACGCGCGTCGCGTCGCCGCCTTCCTTGCCTTCGGCGAGAATTTCGCGCAGCGAACGGACCTCTTCGACGATCTTCTTTTCGTTGTCCCACGCGGTCTCGAGGCCGGCGAGCTTTTCGCGCAACGCCCGCGTCGTTTCGTCGATCTCGGCGATGCGCTTGTCTTCGTTGGCGCCAAGGTCGCGGTCGGCGACGAGGGCGGACTTTTCCTTCTCGTGCGCTTCAATCGAGGCGTTGGTGTCGGCGATGCTGGCGGGCGTCGTCGACTGGCTGATCGCGACGCGCGCGCAGGAGGTGTCGAGCAGGCTCACGGCCTTGTCGGGCAATTGGCGCGCCGGGATGTAGCGGTGCGACAGATTGACGGCGGAGACGATGGCGGCGTCGGAGATGCGCACCTTGTGGTGCTTCTCCATGGGGCCGACGATGCCGCGCAACATGACGCAGCACTTTTCGACGTCGGGCTCGTCGATTTGGATGGACTGAAACCGGCGCGTCAGAGCGGGATCCTTTTCGAAGTAGGTGCGATATTCGGCCCAGGTTGTCGCGGCGATCGTGCGCAAGGTGCCGCGCGCCAGAGCCGGCTTCATCAGATTTGCCGCGTCGCCGGTTCCCGCGGCGCCGCCCGCGCCGATGAGAGTGTGGGCTTCGTCGATGACCAATATTGTCGGGATCGGCGAATTCTGGACTTCGTCGATCACCGAACGCAGGCGCTGTTCGAACTCGCCCTTCATGGAGGCGCCCGCCTGCATGAGGCCGATATCGAGCACGCACAGGCGCACGTCGCGCAGCGGCGGGGGCACGTCGCCCGAAGCGATGCGTTGCGCAAATCCTTCAACGACCGCGGTCTTGCCGACGCCGGCCTCGCCGGTGAGAATCGGGTTGTTCTGGCGGCGGCGCATCAATACGTCGATGACTTGTCGAATTTCGTCGTCGCGGCCGAGCACGGGATCCATCTCGCCGGCTTTGGCTTTCGCCGTGAGATCTTGCGAGAAGCGGTCGAGGGCGGTCGTGCCCTTGGCTCCCGCGGCGGCTTCCGCTCCGGGCGAGCCGGCGGCGATCAGGCCCGAACCGTCGATCGGCCGAAGATTCTCTTCCTCCGAAAGCATCCAGATCTTGCGATGTTCGTCCGAGAGAATGTCGGGATTGATCTTGTTGAACTCGCCGCTGATGGCGACAATCGCGCGTTTCAGATTGTTGTCCTTCAGCGCGCCGACGAGCAGATGGCCCGTTCTGATCTGCGTTTCGCCGAAAAACAGCGTCGCGTAGTGCCAGCCGCGGTCGAGAATATCAATCAGCGTTTGCGAGATGCCCGGCATCGACGTGAGGTTCTTGCCGAAGCCGTCCATGGTGCGCACGATGTCCGATGCGAGCTTGCTCTTGTCGAGCTTGAAATGGTCGCAGGTCAGCGCCATGTCGCTGCGGTCTTTTTGCAGGATCTGGGCGAGCCAATGCGCCAGTTCGATGTTGCGGTTGCCGGCGCTTTTTGCGTGTCGATGCGCGAGGTTGAACGCTTCGAACCCGACGCGGTTGAGTTTTCCGGTTACGGCTTCAAGACTGATGTCGGCCATGTTGATCCCTCACTTTTTGGCTTTCTGCCGCTTGTACGCAATGCGTTCGGCGGGACTGAAACGGGCGTCGCACCGAAATTCGTTTTCCGCATAGTTGGGCGTCATCCAGGTCGTCCAACCCAAAGCGCCTGATTGTCCGAGGCGAACCGGTGTGACCTGCGCCGCCGGAAGGGCGATCTCCATGTCCCACTCAAGTTCCTCTCCGATATAGAAAAACACGAGATCAACGAGTTTTTCGCATGTCTCGCCTTCAGGCAAATATCGACGGTATTCTTCCATGTCTTCGACGTAAAGACGAACGCGGAATTTGTCCTGTACGCTGTAGGAGGCTTTGCCAACCAGCAGATCGGTTCCAAGCCCGCTGTTGCGGGCGCCCAGGAGCGAGCGTTCGGCGTCTTCGAATTCGAGCCATGTCCCAATGAATTGGTCGATTTCGGCTTTAACGTTGAACAAACCCTGAATGGCCTGCTTCAGGCGGGTGGCGGATTTGGCTTGCGGCGCCAGCAGACCCGCATACAGGCCAATTCCCCTGGGGATGCCGGAGACGCCGTTGAATGGCGGAGTGCCGACGCCGAGCGTCGAAAGCACATAGGCGCCGAAACGGTTGTGATCTGGCCGGTCGTTTTGCACGATCGGGCGGGAATCCGCCCAGGCGCGGAAGAAAAGCTGGAGAAACCGCTGATTGAAAAGGTCGAGAAAGCGCGGCAACGCGTGGTCGTGCCCCTGCGCATATCCGTAAGCTTCTTCGGTTATGGCCAGCGGCAGGGCGCCTTGCGGTCCGAGCAATCCAAGAAACTTGCTGTACAGGCGGATCGTCTTTTGCGTGGTTTCCCGATCGATCTCGACGCGCGCGACATTCGAGGCCGGGAAGTCGAGGTGGGGCTCCTGACCGAAGGAGAGAAGGTATTCGACGCCGTCCACGGCCACAGCTTCTTCGCGCCTGCTGGCGCTGTCGCCGATGCGGGGGCGCGGGGCCGCCGTGCGCCATTCGGGAGCGCCGGGCAGGCGCTCGGAATCATCGGGCTTTGCGTGGGCGCGTCCGAGCATGCGCTCGAAGCGCCGCATCGCGTCAAGCAGGTCAAAGCGATATGGCTCGCTTTCAAGGTCGTGCAAGTAGCTCAAAGGGGCTTCCTCGCGCCGATGCGCGCCGGCCAGCGCATGATTTCGCCGCGCTCGACAGTGCGCAGCACGAACTGGGTGAAGTGATTGAACGCGGCGTATTCGCTGAAGAACCGTTCGAGAATGGAGCCCAGCAAAAATACGCCGCTGCCTTCGAACGCCTTGTCCTCGATCGTCACGGCGATCTCGACGCCGCGCGCGGGACCGATGCCGCCTTGTTGTCGAACACGGCGTACAACCGGGCGGCTTTCGACCGATTTGATGCCTCTGATGCGGCGTTCGACGGCGCTGTCGGCGAGGTCGGCGAACATCGACAGAATTTCGCGTAAAGCTTCCGCGTTCTCGCCCGCGCCGCGTTCCACGAGGCCGAGGTGATTGAGCGTCAGCATATTGATGAGACGCCATATCACGACGCCTGTATGGGCGTTTCCGGTGCGGCTGCGCAGATGTGTGGCGACAGGTTCGCGCGGCTGGGTCGGCGCGGCGACGCATCTAACGTTAAGCGTTACGTCGTCGGAAAGCCTGAAATCCGCGCCTCCCTGTCCCACAGGCATATGTTCGGTCAGGTGACGGTTCGAACAGAGGGCCCGCATGCTCAACTCGGCGACGCTGGAACGATCGTCGGCAAAGGCGGGTTCGCCGATGGAAATGAACATGTCAATTCCGACGTAGTTCGACGTGGCGCCGTATTTGCGTTCTTCGATGGTGCGGCGCCGCGGCAAGCGCCGGATCGTGTAGCTGAGCTCGCCGCTGCCGTTGCTGTCGCCGGAGGCGGAATAGAGCGGTTTAACAGACACCTTGTCGGAGCCGCCCGCATAGTGGGCGTAAACGTCGAGGACGCGGTGCGGTTCGAATTCCATATAGCGGCTTCGGTCGGGCACCACATGATATTCGTATTGATTCGAGCGCACGGAAATGCGGTCTGTGTTCATCTCGAAGAGATTGATCGCGGGCGTCGCGTAGAGGGCGAACATCGCGGGGTTCACGGCGGCGGCCAGACGTCCGTTGATTTCGTTGAAGCCGAAGACAATGTCGATGTTTCGCGCCGGCAATTTTCGCATGACGGCCTCAAGGCCGGTGAGCTTGAACGCAAAAAACTTTCTCGGAAAAACAAAATACTCGCGCAGCAAGTCAAACCCGCGAAACACGCGCAGATCGTTGGGCAGCAGGGCGTCGTCGTCTTCGAATCCCAGCGCGCCAAGGCAGTCGGGCGGCGCCGCCACTATGACGGGATTGCCAAAATCGTCGACGTAACGAAACCATACGCCGGCGCAATGCCCGAGCAGTTGTTCGCAAAGAGCGTCGGCGTCCGGATCGGGGCCGGCGAGATAGATCGGCAATTCCGACACGCGGCAGCCGGCAAACCAGCTGTCGGGTTTCTTCATCGAGTCCTGCGAGGTGGTTTCGTCCTCCATCCGCGCCGCGGTGCGATGAGTGAGCGACAGACGCATGCCCGCGACAACGCCGCGTCCCGCGGGCGCGCCGGTTGCAAGCACCGCGCTGCCGGTCGTGAAATATTCGGCTCCGGTAAGCGCGAACGGCCAGAGGGTGACAGGCGCGGTCGTGCGAAACCGGCAGGAAACGTGTCGGTCGTGTTCGACATAAACAGCGTCGAGCGCGGAACCACGCGCGACGCCGCGGCCTTCGCGAAGCGCCGGATCGCCGTAGGACGGCGTGACGGCGACAAGCATGGCGGAAGGAGTCGGCGCCAGATAGTGCGGGACGAGTTGTTCGAGCAGGTTGTTGGCGAACTCGGGAAACTCGTGCTTAAGCTTCAATTGCACGCGGGCGGCGAGAAAGGCGGTGCCCTCCAGCAGCCCCGCGACCATGGGATCCGTGCGGTCGCGCAATATGCCGCCGAGACGACCGGCGATGCCTGGATATTCCTCCGCGAATTCGGCGGCGTGCTCGTAGAGGAGTTCCAGTTCGCGGTTGTAAAGATCGAGAAATTCGCGATCCATGCGCTACAGCCGGTGAATCTGTATGTTGCCGGTCGTCACGTCGACGTCGGCGAAAAATTGCAGCGGAACATTCAGCGGTTCGCAGGAAAGGTCGCTATGAACGGTGTAACGAATGCGCAGTTCTTCGTCGCCAACGCTTTTGTCGCGCGTCACCCGAATCGTGGAAGCGATGAGCCGCGGCTCGAAAGTGCGCAGGATTTCGGCGATTTCCTGATCGAGATCGGCGGCCGACAGCTCGTCTATTGTGCGATGGGCGATGTCTGGAAAACCGTAGTTTAACACGGACTTGCGAACCGCTGGGAAGTCGGTGAGGTCGGTCGAGGATTCCATCGACACGCAATTCAACAGAACTTCGAGATCTCGCGCGACTTCGCGTCGGAGAGTTTGTTCTGTAACCGCAACTCGCTGCGGGGCGCGCGTACGGACGTCGCCAGCCGCAACCACTCGCGCGCCGCTGCCTGGCCCCGCTTTTGCTTCGCGTGCGTCGCGCGCGGCGTTTGCCGCGCGGAATACGAACATCAGCGGCGGGCTGAGCCGGTTTTTGCGGGGCGGAGCGTTCATAAGGCGCCAATCAAAAGTGCCGCGCCCTTAAATTGGGCGCCGGTATAAGCCGCACAATCACGCCTCAAGACACGCCTCGAGAAATTGCCTTGTCGATCGGCGCATCGGAACCGAGAAACGACAGGCGGACGCACGCCCGTCGCCGCCCGAACCTCGCGGAGCCCGGAGGCTCCGCGCCTGCGCCGCGTTGCGCGCCTGGAATCAGGTGCTGCCCTTGTTTTCCTTGACGTTCCACTTGGCGACTTTCTGGCCCGTGAGCTTGCCCTTCTGGTCCTGCTCCTTGTAGGTGAACTCAATTTCCGTGAAGGCAAGCGAGCCCTGTTCCTGCGCGAGGCTGCCGCCGCCGGCGTGGTCGGACCAGGTGATGTTGGAGATCATCAGATCTTTCATCTTGACGGAGAAATATTCCTCCTGCTCACCGCCCGCCTTGCGGAATGTCAGGATCGCGCTTGGGATATGCTTGCCCGAGCAACAGGCGAAGAACAGATTGGTCGAGGCCTTGTCGATCACCTTGGTGAAATGCATATCCTGCATCGTCACTTTGCCGGTGCCGCCGCCGCCGCCATAATTGAAGGATGCCGCGTTGGAGGAGCCCCAGGACACGGTTTCGAGCTGGATTTCGCCCGAATGTTTCGAATCCTTCGATTCGCCTTCAATGCCGTCAAGTTTCAGAAAAATGTCGCCAGACATGGGAAGTTCCTTTCCGATGGTTGATGCCGCTCTTGATGCTTCGATCGACCGAACGGCGTGTCGATGTTGACTTGATGCCCCAGGCGTCGATGAAAATCGGTGCGCTGGCGCACATCATCTCATTTATTTCCTGTTGGCAGTCGCGAAACGAGGCCAAGGCTGATGTCCATGCCCTCGAGTTGGTAATGCGGCCGCAGCAGGAAACGGGCGCGGTAGTAGCCGGGGTTTTCTTCATCCTCGTAAACTTCAACCTGGGCCGCCGCCAGCGGCAATCTGGCTTTGGTTTCCTCGGACGAATTCATCGGGTCGCCATCGACGTAGTTCATGATCCAGTCCTGCAGCCACGCACGGAGCGGTTCGCGTTCGCGGTAGCGGCCGATGTTGTCGCGCACCATGCACTTGAGGTAATGCGCGAAACGCGACACGGCGAACATATATGGCAGGCGCGCCGCGAGATTGTCCGAAGCCGTCGCGTCCTTGCCGTCCTTGCCGTCGAATTTTTTTGGCTGATACAGCGACTGCGCGCCGATAAAGGCCGCCTTGTCGGTGTTTTTGCGATGGATCAACGGCAGCAGGCCGGATTTTGAAAGTTCCGCTTCGCGTCTGTCGCTGATCGCCAGTTCCGTCGGGCACTTGAGATCGACGCCCCCGTCGTCGGTCGGGAATGTGTGGGTCGGCAGATTCTGCACCTCGCCGCCCGATTGCACGCCACGAATGCGCGAACACCAGCCATGTTCCTTGAAGGCGCGATTGATGTTTGCCGCCATGGCGTAGGAGGCGTTCATCCACGCGTATTTCTCGCCCTTGTGACCGTCGGTGTTCTCCTCGAAGGCGAATTCCTCGACGGGTTCCGATTTCGCTCCATAAGGCACGCGCGCCAGCACGCGAGGCAGGCACAGACCGACATATTTGGAATCATCGCTGCTGCGCAGGCCCTTCCAGGCGGCGTAATCGGGCGTGTCGAAGAGTTTTGAGAGATCGCGTGGATTGGACAATTCGTTCCAGCTGTCCATTCCCATCAGCGTCGGATCGGCGGCGGCGAAGAATGGCGCGTGGGCGGCGGCGGCGATCTTGGAGAGATCGCGCAACAATTGCACGTCCGTGGCGCGGTGGCTGAAATAATAGTCGCCGACGAGGCAGCCATAGGGCTGGCCGCCCAGCTGGCCAAACTCTTCCTCGTAAATGCGCTTGAAAAGAGGGCTCTGATCCCAGGCGGCGTTGGGAAACTGCCGCAGATGGCGATAAAGTTCCTGTTTGGACGCGTTCATGATGCGGATTTTGAGCTGCGCGTCCGTTTCCGAGTTCATGACGAGATAATGCAAGCCGCGCCATGCGCTTTCCAGCTGCTGAAACTCCTCGGCGTGGATGATTTCGTTCATCTGATCCGAGATCTTCTTATCGATCTGGGCGATCATTTCGGTGATCGTTTCGAGAACGTCGTCCTTGATGACGCTCGTATCGCTCAGCGCCTGCCGCACAAGCGTCGCGACGGCGCTTTCAACTTCCGTTGCGGCGCGTTCAGTGCGCGGTTTGAAACTTTGTTTCAGCAACGACGAGAAGTCGTCGATTGTCGTCGTCGCGCCGCCCGCCGCCTGATCCTGACGATTTGTTTCCGTAGCCACAGCAACCTCGCTTGTTGTCAAAAGCAGCGCCGAACCCAAGTTCGGCAACGCCGCCAAGCCTTACATTTGGGTTTCGAGCGCGCCGGGCCAGTCGAGCCGGTCCGATGCGTGGGGCGTCACTTTTCTTCCGCGCCGTCCTTCGGCATCTTTTCGCGCAAGGCGGCCATCAATTCAGGGTCGCTCAAAAGCTTTTTCAGTTGCCCTTCGGCGGCGACCTTGCCGTCCATGTAGCGCATGAGGTTGGCGAGTTGCGTGCGCGCCTCAAGCAGTTTGTTCAGCGCGGGAACCTGCTTTGCAATCGCCGCCGGACTGAAATCATCCATCTTGTTGAAGCGCAGATTGACGCCGATTTTTTCGGCTTCGCCGTCGCCCAGCTTGTTGTCGACGCGGAACGCGGCGCCGGGCGCGATCGCCGCCATGCGCTTGTCGAAATTGTCCATGTCGATGTCGAGCATCTTGCGGTTGCCGATGTCTTCCTTTTCGACGCCCGGGGCGTTGCCGGAGAGGTCCGCCATGACCCCCATCACGAAGGGAAGTTCGATCTTTTCTTCAGCATTTATGGGATTATCGTAAGTAATATGCACCCGAGGCGGGCGATTGCGACGGATAAATTTTTGTCCGCTGTCTGACGCCATGGCTACCTTACTCCTGCCTTGCGAGTATTTCAGGGTTTTTATTGTCCGCCCGCGCATTAAACCGCGAACTCTGTGTTTCGTCAATCACTATGCGATTTAAAATGTAATTCATGATTCCACCTCCAGCAGGGCGCTGGTGGGCAGCACGGCGCGCAGGACGGCGAGGAAATCACGATCGGCGAGCGCGCGCGCGCGCTCGATCAGCCAGGGCACGGGGCTGGATGGCTCCTCGTTTCGCAACCACGAGGAAACCTGATCAAGCAGGCCAAGGGCCTGGGCGCGCGAAGCTGCGGAAAATTGCCGCGCCGCATCGGGCTCCGCCCGGCGCTGGATATTGGGCCGCGCGGAGGCAGCGTGTTCGGATGCTTCCGCAGTCCCAACGTTGTCGGGATCTGGTCCGGCCATCGTCTCGCTTTGCGCATCGGCGTTTGCCGGTTCGTCCGATTGCGGTGTTTCGCTGGACGACCAGGATTCGTCGCTGGAAGATTCCGCCTCGGAGGACTCAAAGCCGGCGGGCTGCGTTTCCCCATAGGGCTGAGCCGCGGGCAAAAGGCTCGAAAGCCGCTCAACCGGCAGTGGAAAATATTGCTTCGAGCCGATCTGGTAGGCGGCGAGCCCCACATGGTCCGGCACCAGCGTTTGCAGAACTTCGATGAATGATTTTCCCAGCAACTGCCGGGCTTGCGCCACAAGCGGCAAAACCGGGCTCGAGGGTTCGCGGGACATAAAATAATCAGCGGCCGCGCCAAGCGCCGCGACGGCGTCCGCCGCGCTGGCCACAGCTCCGCCGCGACCAGGCGCGTCGGCGTTCCCCTCGCCGTCTTCGCCCGCCTTTGGCGCCGCGTTTTCGCGGGGAAAAGCGACATCGATCAACGCGAGCATGCGCCCGACGAGCTTCGCGACGTTGGTGAATTTTGGCGCCGTCAGCATATCGGCGTGATCAGCCCAGATTTCTTCAATGCGCGACAGGGCGGCGGTCAGCGTCTCAAGGCTGGCGCGCGCCTCGAAAACCTGATCCTCGGCGTCGCGCATCGCCTGCAAAATTGTTGGTTCGGCGGGGGTTTCCTCGCCT
>JANYDZ010000595.1 GCA_025363375.1 Hyphomicrobiales bacterium | reverse complement strand
AAGCGCTTGCCTTCCGGCGATTTGCGGAGGCAAGATCGCGCCAAGGCGAAAAGCCAAGTTCAATTTCCGGGAGGGAAATGTGAAAATCATTTTCAGCGCGCGGCGGCGCCTGGCGTGTTCAGCGCTTGCAGGCGCGCTCATGGCCGGCGCGTCGGCGCGCGCCGCGGACGTCACCTACGAGCGCCTGCTCAATCCCGAGCCCCAAAACTGGCTTACGCATCACAGCGATTACGGGGCCCAGCGTTTTTCAACGCTTGACGCCATCAACAAGACAAACGTGAAGAATCTGAAGATGGCCTTCTCCGTCCCGCTTGGCGGCACGACGGCGATTGAGAGCCTGCAGGCGGCGCCGCTCGTCGACGACGGCTTCATGTACATGGTCGACAGCTGGGGCACGGTGTCGAAGATCGACGTGCGGTCGGGGACCGCCGGCAAAGTCATATGGAAGATGAAGAGCGGGCAGCAGCAGCAGGACCGCAATCGCGGCGGCGCGCTGTGGGGCAATCTCGTGATTTCCATCACCGGCTACGAGGCCCGCGTCATCGCGACGAACCGCGACACCGGAAAGGTCGTGTGGGAGAAGAACCTGCTCGACCAGCCCGACATCGAGCTCACCGCCGCGCCGCTGGCGCTGAAGGACGCGATCCTGATCCCCGGTTCCGGCGGCGATCGCGGCACGCGCAACTGGCTCGCCGCGATCAATCCGCGCAATGGCGAACTCTTGTGGCGGACCTATTCGGTGCCCGCGCCCGGCGAAGCCGGCAGCGAGACCTGGAAGGACAAGAACAACGCCTGGAAGACGGGCGGCGGCGCCTTCTACGGCACGGGCTCCTTCGATCCCGCGACGAACCTGACCTATTGGGGTTCGGGCAATCCGGTGCCCGCTTACGACGCCACCTACCGGCCGGGCGACAATCTCTACACCAACAGCGCCATCGCCTTCGACGCGTCCAACGGCAAGATCGTCTGGTGGCATCAATACACGCCGAACGACACGCGCGACTACGACGAGACCGGAACGCACGTGCTTATCGACACGAAGATCAACGGACAGGATCGCAAGCTGCTCGCCCATGCCGGGCGCAATGGATTCACATACACGTTCGATCGCCTCAACGGTCAGTTCCTCAAGGCGACGCAACACATCAAGGAAGTGAACTGGACCAAGGGCATCGATCCCAAGACCGGCAAGCCCATGGACTACGATCCGTCACACGACATCCAGACCTATGCCGTGGGCGCCGAGACGCTGGCGGACAAGGCTGTGCGCCGCATCTGCCCCAGCATCACCGGCGGCACGAATTTCTGGCCGACGTCCTACAGCCGCAAGACCGGCATGCTCTACAGTCCCGCCTACGAAGGTTGCGGCACCGTCGCGACGGATTTGAGCGCACATGTGAAGGGACGTTTCAATGGCGGAATCATCGGCATGGAGAGCGGCATTACGAGCACGATCACCATGCTCGATCCGGCGACGGGGGAATTGAGGAAGCGCGCGGAGTTCCCCTACCCCAATTCATCCGGCGTTCTCACGACGGCCGGCGGTCTTGTCTTCACCGCGTTGCTCGACGGCACCCTGGTCGCCCTCGACGATCAGACGCTGGAGGAATTGTGGCGGGTCAATCTAGGCGCCGGCGTCAACGCGGCGCCGACGACTTACGCGGTGAACGGCAAGCAATATATCGCGGTCTCCACGGGATTGTGCTGCATCCGCCCCAATGGCCAGATCAGCAATTCACTGAAGGCCGTGACCGCCAATCCTGAATTGAAGGAACAGACCAACGCCACGGTGCTCTACGTTTTCGGGTTGTGAGGACCGGGGCTTGCGATGCGATAATCGGCGGAACAGCCGTCGTCCAATTTGGGAGAACCGCCCATGCAGATGTCACGCCGCCAAATGCTCGCCTGCGCCGGCGCGCTCGCGTCAACCACCGCGCCCGCTTTGCCCGCGTGGGAGGAAAACCTGCGCTATCCCGAGCCGCGCGTCGTCATCCTCGACCCGAGCTTTGCTCGATACCGCTTGACGGCCGCCAGCGTGGAGCGCCTCTACACGGGCGCGCGCTGGAGCGAAGGTCCGGTGTGGATGGGCGACTGGCGCTGCCTCCTCTGGAGCGATCTGCCCAACAACCGCATTCTGCGCTGGGACGAAGTTTCAGGCCGCACGAGCGTTTACCGCTCGCCCTCGAATTTCTCCAATGGCAACACGCGCGACCGTCAGGGCCGCCTCGTCACCTGCGAACACGACACGCGGCGCGTGGTGCGCACCGAGAATGACGGAACCATGACCGTGCTGGCGGACAGGTTCGAAGGCAAGCGCTTTTGCTCGCCGAACGACGTCGTCGTGAAGTCGGACGATTCCATCTGGTTTTCCGACCTCACGGCGGGGATCAGCGGCAATTACGAAGGCCATGTCCAGGAACAGGAATTGCCAGTGCGGGTCTATCGGCTCGACATGAAGGCCCGGCGCCTCGCTATCGTCAGCGAACAGGGCCGCCCGAACGGGCTGGCCTTTTCGCCCGACGAGAAAAAGCTCTATTCCACCGACAACACGCCCGGAAGTCGTTCGATTCTTGTATTCGACGTGGTCGAGGATGGAGCCAGGCTCGCCAATGGCCGCGTCTTCGCGCCCTGTCCGGAAGGCGTCAACAGCGACGGCTTCCGCTGCGATATCGACGGCAATCTATGGTGCGGCTGGGGCTATGGCGAAAAATACGACGGCGTCATGGTGTTCAATCCCGCCGGCAAGGAAATCGGTCAGATTTTGTTGCCCGAGCGTTGCGCCAACCTGTGTTTCGGCGGCTTGAGGCGCAACCGCCTGTTCATGGCGGCGAGCCACTCGCTCTATTCATTGTATGTGAACACGCAAGGGGCGCCGGGAGGCTGAGGGGCCCGCGGCGATTGCCAAAACGCAGACATAAACTCAGGTTCAATCGGCTGCGGACCTTTAAGGAGTTGCGGTCATAAAAGGGACGGGAAACACGATGGCGAGCGAATCCAGGGTCTTGACCCGCCGGCGTTTCGTTCAGACCACCGCAGGCGCGGCCTCGCTGGCGGGTTTGGCGCACGGCGCGCGGGCGCAAGCAGGCAGGCCAAACATCGTCTACATCATGGCCGACGATCTCGGCTACGCCGATGTCGGCGCTTACGGGCAGCGCGACTACGCGACGCCCAACATCGACCGTCTCGCGATCGAGGGCATGAAGCTCACGCAAGCCTACGCCAATTCGGCCGTGTGTTCAGCGACGCGTACCGCGCTGATCACCGGGCGCTATCAATACCGGCTGGCGGTCGGGCTCGAAGAGCCGATCAACGAATCAACGCCGAAGGATATCGGCCTGCCCCCGGCTCACCCAACTTTGCCCTCGTTGCTCAGGGCCGCGGGCTACGCGACGACACTGGTCGGCAAATGGCATCTGGGATCTCTGCCGATGTTCAGCCCGCTCAAGAGCGGCTACGAACATTTCTTCGGCATTTGGGGCGGGGCGGCGGATTATTTCGATCACGGACCCAATTCGTCCACGCCGCTGTTCGAGGAAGAGGTGAAGGTCGAGCGCCACGGCTACATGACCAACCTGCTGGGCGACCGCGCCGTGCAGGCGCTCGAGGGGTTCGCGAAAACGCGCCAGCCGTTTTTGCTCAGCCTCCACTTCACCGCGCCGCATTGGCCCTGGGAGGGGCCCAACGACGAGGCGGAATCCAAGCGCATCGCCGGGAACATCAGACACCACGACGGCGGCGCCCAGAAAACCTACGCCGCCATGGTGCAAAGCCTCGACGCCAACGTCGGACGCGTGCTGCAAGCGCTCGACGTTCACGGGTTGCGCGACAACACGATCGTCGTCTTTACCAGCGACAACGGCGGCGAGCGGTTTTCGATGATCTGGCCTTTCAGCGGGATGAAAACCGAATTGCTGGAAGGCGGATTGCGCATTCCCGCCATTGTGCGCTGGCCCGGGCGCGTTCCCGCGGGCTCGGTGTCGGATCAGGCGATGATCAGCATGGACTGGATGCCCACGCTGCTGGCGGCGGCCGGCGCGTCGCCCGATCCCGCCCATCCCCCGGACGGCGAGAATTTGCTGGCCACGCTTACCGCGGGCGCCGCGTCGCATCCGCGCAAGTTCCATTGGCGCTACAAGGCGGGCGCCCAGCGCGCCCTGCGCGAGGGCGACATGAAGTATTTGCGCCTCGCCGGCAACGAATTCCTGTTCAACGTCGTGGACGACCCTCGCGAAAGAGCCAATCTCAGGGAACGGCGCAAGGACGTGTTCGAGCGCTTGAAAGCCGACTGGGAAGCGTGGAACGCGACCATGCTGGCGGAACGGCCGCGTCCGAGCCCCTATACCTATCCCGGCGATCTGCTGGCGGATCATTACGGCGTCGTCAATCCGCCGCCGGGCGGCGCGGCGCGCTGAAGCGGGACGCAAATGGGGCGGCGCCGCGCGGAGCCAGACCTGTCGCGGCCTGGTTATTCGGCGGCTTGCGTCAGGTTTTTCGGCGCTTCAACCGGCTTTGGCTTTTTGGGCCGCAGGCGCACGTATATCTGCCCGCCGACGAGCAGACAGCACAGGCCGAGGAAGACCGCGCTGATCGGATGCTGTTGCGAAACAAACGAGGTCAGGTCGCCACGTGAAATAATCATGGCGCGGCGGAACGTCTCCTCGAAGCGCGGGCCGAGCACGAAGCCCAGCAGAATCGGCGCCGGCTCGAATTTCAGCCACATCAGCAGAAAGCCGAAGATTCCGAAGAACAGGGTCACGCCTACGTCGAACAGCGAGTTGCGGTCTGCGAAGACGCCGATGCAGATGAAGAACAACGCGCTCGGAAACAGGAACTTGTAGGGCACCATCAACATCTTCACCCACAGGCCGATCAGCGGCACGTTGAGAATGATGAGGATGAGGTTGCCGATCCAGAAACTGGCGATCAGGCCCCAGAAAATATCGGGATGCTCGATGATGAGGCGCGGCCCCGGCGTGATGCCGTGAATAATGAGCGCGCCCAGCAGCAGCGCCATGACGGCGTCGCCGGGAATGCCCAGACTCATGGTCGGAATGAAATCGCCCTGCACCGAGGAATGGGTCGAGGCCTCGGGCGCCGCGACGCCTTCCAGCGCGCCATGGCCGAAACGCTCCGGCGTTTTGGAGACTTTCTTTTCAGCGGCATAAGCGACGAAAGAGGCGATGGTGGGTCCCGTGCCGGGAATGCAGGAGCAGAGCGAGCCGATGATCGTGCCGCGCAGCACGGGAAAGGCCGCGAGCTTGATGTCGGCCATGGAGGGCCGCATGTCGCGCACGCGCAGATTGGTGTAGGCCGTGTTGATCGGCGCGGTGTTGTTGACGCTCTTGAGGAACTCGGCGATGCCGAAAATTCCCAGCGACAGGGCCACAAGCGCGACGCCGTCGGCCATGTCGATCATGCCGAACGTGAAACGTTCGACGCCGGTGTTGATGTCGGTGCCGACGATGCCGAGCAGCAGGCCGAAGACCGTCATGGCGACGCCCTTGAGCGGCGAGCCCTTGGCCAGGGTCGAGCCCGCGAGCAGGCCCAGCAGCATCAGCGCGCAAATTTCCTGCGCGCCGAACTTGAAGGCGACCTCGGCCACGTAGGGCGCGAAAAACATCATCTGCACGATGCCGAAAGCGGCGCCGAAAGCCGAGCCCATCATCGTGATGCCCAGCGCTATGCCGCCTCGCCCCTGTTTGGTCATGGGGAAGCCGTCGAGACATGTCACAGCGTGTGGCGGATGGCAGGGCAAGTTGAGCAGGATCGAACAGATCGCGCCGCCATATTGCGCGCCGTAGAAAATGCCCGACAGCATCAGAAACGCGGCGACCGGCTTCATGCCGAAGGTCAGCGGCAGCAGGATGGACACGGCGGACAGAACGCCCATGCCCGGCAACACTCCAACCATGTTGCCGATGGTCACGCCGACGAAGCACCAGAGCAGGTTTTCCGGCTGCAGAGCGACGGAGAACCCGTGCATAATTCCTTCAAAGCCACCCATGTCACAGACCCCGCACGATTGGAATTTGAACGTGCAGGACGTACGAGAACAACAACACGCCGAAGAATGTTATGCCCGCAGCCAGCAAAAATGAACTTTTGACGTTCGCGGTCTTGTCGCCCCAACAAGCGATAAAAACGCAGCAGAAGGTCGCCGCCAGAAGTCCCACAAACTCGGCCAGGACCATGAAGGCCACAACACTGCCGACGATGCAGACCCAGCCGCGCCAGTCGAATTTTTCCGCGAAGCCGCCATGATGCGCGCCGCCCGATGTCTCCACAACAGACTTTCCCGCAAGAGCCGCGACGCCAATCAGGCAGCCCAGGAATGTCAGAAGAAAGCCGAGCGCGACGGGGAAATATCCCGGACCCATCTTGGTGAGCGTTCCCACCTGATAGCGCTGACCAATCAGCGCTGTGCCAATGCCCAAAAGCACCACGAGAGCGCCCGCGTAAATATCGCGTTTCTTTTCGCTGATCATGGATACTCCCTGTTTGGCGTTGCTTTGAAGAATGACGTTGTTTTGAAGATTGTGGCCGTGTCATTGCATAAGAACAGCTTCCATGACAACAGACAGGCGCGATAAAATCAAAGCGTTTTGCACGCTTCATCCCGCATGCGACATTTTTGTCATGCCCTTCGCGCCATGTTCGACGAAATCCAACCGGCGCCGCGGCCCGCCAAAAAGGACTTTCAATAAGTCGACGGTGGCCCTGGCCGTGCCTGACCAAACTTTCGCGATAAAATCATTGCGGCGTTCGCGCATCCAGTTTCGCGCTTTGCGTTGCGCTGAAAATACAGGACATTTGCGCAGGCATGACGATGGAACCCATTTCCGGCAAGATATCGCGCGCGTTTAACGCGTTAACGCGCCTTTGCGCCGCGCTGGTGATTGGCGGTCGGACACGCGTGGAAATCACCGCGAAATCCTTTTAATATGCGCATTAAAAGGCTTTTCTGGAAGAAATTTCCAAATTGGATAACGCAACTAACGCAAGGCGCGCTGGCGGCTTCTGCCGTGCTTGCACTGTCCCTCCGCGCACGACACCCAGGCCGCCAGGCGAAACGCCGGAACAGGTTAGGTCGCGTCGCTGTCGTCGCCGACGCCCGCAGACGCCGTGAACATAAAGGGGCCGGTCATGGCCCGTCACAGCGCGGACATTCCGATCACGCCGCGTCCACCCGCGATGATTTCATCGGGAATACGCGTGACGCCGAAATCGACCGCAAATATCCACAACGGCAGGACCAACAAACGCTTGCGGGCGGCAATGACCGACTTTTTCCGCGCCAAACAGGAGGGATTCGCCTGTTCGTTCACCCTGCCGCCGGAATCCGTTCGCACTCGGGCTTCGCACTTGGTAAGGAGAGGCGTAATTCGAGGCATCCAGTGGGTAGCAAAGCTTTGGACGGCAAATCGGACAGCGAAGTCGAACGACGCAGAGGCTTGCTCGGCCATTTTCTCGCGGCTGGATTTGCCCGCGCTGAGCCGGCGATTCTACAGCCTGCAGCGGTGTTTCTTGAGCTTTCCGGCGAGGATATTCGCGGGCGGATGTTCGTGACCAGCGATCCGACAGGCGCAGAATTCTGCCTTCGACCCGAGTTTACCATCCCGGTTTGCCGGGATTATCTGGCCACGCTTAGCGCGGGCGCGCCGGCCAGCTATTCCTATCTCGGTCCGGTCTTCCGTTTCAGGCAGGGCGCCGCGTCCGAGACGCAGCAAGTCGGCGTCGAAAGTTTCGGACGGGCGGATCGGGAAGCGGCGGATGCTGAAATCCTCGCCCTGACTCTTGAAGCCTGCGGCGCGGACGCCGCCCGGCTGGAAACGCGAATCGGCGACACAGGGCTGTTCAACGCCCTGCTTGAGGCCCTGCAGCTTTCGCAAGGATGGCTGCGGCGCATCCGGCGCGGGCACATGCGCGGCCAGAAGCTTGAGGCCATTCTGGAAGCGCCCGTCATCGGCACCGCGGAAGACCATTCCGGCGTGCTCAAGGCGCTCGAGGGCGCCGACAGGGGCGGGGCGCGGGCGCTTGTTGAAAACCTGCTTTCGATTGCCGGCATTTCCTCTGTGGGCGGGCGCTCGGTGGGCGAAATCGCCGATCGCTTTCTCGAACAGGCGGCGATGAAATCAGAAGCCGGCGTTCCCCCGGACAAGCGCGCCGTCCTTGAGAGATTTCTGGCGATTTCGGGTGATCCGGACAGCGCTTCCGCCGGGTTGCGCGCGCTCGCGCGCGAGGCGAAGCTCGATCTTTCCGCCGCGCTCGACGCTTTCGACGCGCGCACCGGCTTTATCGCCGCGCGCGGCGTCGATGTATCGACGCTGCGCTTCGGCGCCGGTTTCGGGCGCAATCTCGATTATTACACAGGCTTTGTTTTCGAGGCCTATGACAGGGCTCATCCGAAGGGCCGGCCGATCATCGGCGGCGGCCGTTATGACCGGCTGATGCGCACGCTGGGCGCGTCCGGGGACATTCCCGCCGTGGGAGCGGCGATCTTCTGCGACAGGCTCTTCGCCATGGGGAGCCCGCCATGAACGGCGAGACGTCCAAACTTGTTCTTGCCGTGCCCTCCAAAGGCCGCCTGCAGGAAAACGCCGCGAGCTTCTTCGCCCGCGCCGGATTGAACGTCGTGCAAGGGCGCGGCGCCCGCGATTATCGCGGCGCGCTGGCGGAATTGCCGGGCGTGGAAATCGCTTTTCTTTCGGCGAGCGAGATCGTGCAGCAACTCGCCTCGGGTTCCGCGCACATGGGCGTTACCGGCGAAGACCTGGTGCGCGAGCAGGTCCCCGATGTCGAAGCGCGCATGGAGATTTTGACGCCGCTTGGCTTTGGCCACGCCAACGTCATTGTCGCAGTGCCCCAGGCGTGGATCGACGTGCGCGCCATGGCCGATCTTGAGGACGTCGCGGCAAGCTTCCACGCGAGGCGCGGCGCGCGCATGCGCGTGGCGACAAAATACATCAATCTGACGCGCGCGTTTTTCGCCGAAAAAGGCGTCACGGATTATCGCATCGTCGAAAGTCTTGGAGCGACCGAGGGGGCGCCCGCCGCCGGCGCCGCGGAGCTCATCGTCGATATCACAACCACGGGCGCCACCTTGCGCGCCAACGCGCTGAAGGTGCTGGACGACGGCGTGATGCTGCGTTCGGAGGCGAATCTTGTGGCCTCCGTGAAAGCCGACTGGAACGAGGCGACAAAAGCGCAGGCGCGCACAATCCTCGCGCGCATCGCCGCCGAAGAGGAAGCGCGCACGTCGCGCCAGGTGCGCGCGCGCGTCGCCGAACCGCATGCGCGCGCGCAGGAGGCATCCCGTCTCTTCGAAGCGCGAGCGCTTTTTGGCGCCGGCGAGGACTCCCCGCTTACGCTGGTCTGCCCGATCGGCAGATCCGCGGCGCTGGCCGACTGGCTGATCGGCAAGGGCGCTGAACACGTCAGCGTGAGCTCCCTTGACTACATTTTCAGCGCGAGGAACACGCTTTACGAGAAACTCGCGCGGCGCATCGGGTAGTCCTTTCATTGCGCGTTTTCGTTACATTCTCTCGTTTTATTTCCCGACGCGCGTCGCGGCCCGCCGCGCGACAGATCCAGACGTTATCATTTACTTAACGGAAATCAGTTACTTAGTCCCTGTTTCAGCGTTTCATGTTTCACGCCATGGGAATTGAAGCAGGGGGCGAATTTGACGGACGAACAACCCGCGCATGTGCAGCGCATCGCGACATCGGCGGCGGCCTGCCTGGCGCTCGCCGTGGCGGTCGTGTCCATTTCGATTTACGCCTTTCTGGACGAACGCACGAGCCTGATAAGCCAGGCCACTCTGGCGCTGGCGCTAGGCTGCGCCGTCATGTTGGTCGGTTTCGCCCAAAAAAGATATCGTCGGCTGCAGACGTTTGCAAAGTTGTTCGCGGCGAAGAGCGAATACATTGACGAGGTCTTCGCGACCTTCGAAGCGACGCTCGACAACATGCCGCAGGGCGTGGCGCTGTACGACAACGAGCAGAAAATCCGACTCGCCAATCGTCGATACGCCGAAATGTACGGGCTCGCCGGAAGCGACATTCGACCGGGCATGTCGATGAAGGAAATCCTGCAAAAGCGGGTCGAAAAAGGCGTCTATATCGGCGCCGACCCGCTGCAATATGTCGATGGCCGCGTCACCGCCATGACAAAGCCCGCCGACGAACACGGGATCGAGCGTTTCGCCGACGGCCGCGTCATCGAAAAATCGCGCAAACCCATGCCCGGCGGCGGTTGGCTCAGTGTGCACGAAGACATAACGGAGCGCCAGAAAGCCGAAGACCAGATCGCCTACATGGCCCATCACGACGTCCTGACGGGCCTGATCAACCGCGCCGTGCTGCTTGACCGGGTTGTCGAGTGCTATTCGCGTACGCGCCGCAATGGCGAAACATTCTCAATTCTCCTGCTCGATCTCGACGACTTCAAACTTGTCAACGACACGCTGGGCCATCCCATAGGCGACAAACTCCTGCAGGAAGTCGCCCGACGCCTTCGCGCGGAGGTTCGCGATACGGATTTTGTCGCCAGAATCGGCGGAGATGAATTCGCCATCCTGCAGCAGGCTTCGACCCAACAATGCGACAACGCCGACAGCCTCGCCAGCCGTCTCGTCGCGTCGATTTGCACGCCCTATGAAATCGAAGGCCGGCGGATCACGGTTTACGTGAGCATCGGCGTGGCGCTGGCGCCCAACGACGGGGACGACAGCGACAGCTTGCTGAAAAACGCCGATCTGGCGCTTTACCAGGCCAAATTGGAGGGCAGACGTTGCATCAGGTTTTTCAATTCGGCGATGGACCTGGCGCTCCGCGCCGAACGGGCGCTTGAAATAGATCTGCGCAAGGCCCTCGAAGCGCGGGAATTCGAAGTGCATTATCAGGCTGTGGTCGGCGTGAATTCCAGGCGCACGATCGGCATGGAAGCTCTGGTGCGCTGGCGTCATCCGCGCCTCGGCATGGTGCCTCCCGACAGGTTCATCAAGCTCGCTGAAAAGACCGGGCTTATCAACGCAATTGGGGCCTGGGTTTTACGCCAGTCTTGCGCCGACGCGGTCAAATGGCCCGACAACGTCAAAGTTGCGGTGAATCTTTCCCCCGTACAGTTCAAACAGGGCGGCATTGTCGAAACCGTATGGTTGGCGCTGGAGGAAAGCGGCTTGCCGCCAAGCCGCCTGACGCTGGAGATCACCGAATCGACGCTGCTGGAGAAAACCGACGAGAATCTGAAGCTCCTCAACGAACTCAAGGAACTGGGCGTTGCAATCGCGCTCGACGATTTTGGAACCGGCTATTCGTCGCTCAGCTACCTCAAGGCGATTGATTTCGACGTCATCAAGATAGACCGTAGCTTTGTGATTGAAATGGAAACCAACGCGCGCAGCGCCCAGATTATCCTCGCCATCATCGGCCTGTCGCGCAGTCTCAATTTTACCACGGTCGCGGAAGGCATCGAGACCGACAGGCAATTCGAATTGATCCGCAGCGCCGGCTGCACCGCGGCCCAGGGCTTCCTTTTCGCCCGGCCGAAACCGGCGAACGAACTCGTATTCGAGACCGGGACGGAGCTGCCGCACAGCGCGGCGGCCTGACCCGCCCGGGCTTGAGGGAACGAGCCGTTCGAGCGGACAATTGCCCGGGGCGAGCCGCGGCCGCCGCCGCGTTAGGCTTGACTTAACGGAGGCGTGGTATCCCCGGTTCAGGAACTTGCGCGGAGGCGAACACCGGACCGCTTTCGCATCGCAGAATGGGGCAACAGCATGAACGACATCCATACTGCGCGATTGCGAAGTGTGATGTTTTCCATGGCGGGCCTGCTGGCGCTGGCGACGGCGCTCGCCGCCGACGCCTTTTACCAATTGGCGAACGGCGTCGGTTCGGGACTGGAAGTCGGCGCGATCGTCGCGGCCCTCTCCTGCGCCGGACTCTTGCTGAAATTCGTCCAGGTCAGATACGCGCGCCTGATGACGCTTGAGGAGGAGTTGATCTCCAAAAATCATTACGTCCGGGATGTTCTCGCGAAGTTCGACGCGACGCTCAACAACATGCCGCAAGGCGTCGCGCTGTATGACCGCGATCAAAGCGTTCTTCTCGCCAACCGCCGCTACGCGGAAATGTACGGCCTGACGCCCGAGGATATAAAGCCGGGCGCCTCCATGAAGCAGATCCTTCAGAAGCGCGTTGAAAAAGGCGTCTTCATCGGCCTCGATCCCGCCGACTATGTCGACGCGCGCGTCAGCGCCATGGAGAACCCGGCGAACGAACACGGCATCGAAAGATTTACCGACGGACGCGTCATCGAGAAATCACGCCGTCCCATGCCGGGCGGCGGTTGGCTCAGCGTGCACGAGGACGTCACCGAGCGCCAGCGCGCCAACGATCACATCGCCTGGCTCGCGCGTCACGATGTTCTCACGCGGCTCGCAAACCGCGTTGTCCTGCAGGAGAGGATCGAGGAAGCGTTCCTGCGCATTCGCCGCGGCGGCGAGCATTTCGCCATTCTGTTGCTCGACCTCGACGACTTCAAGATCGTCAACGACACAATGGGCCATCCCGTCGGCGACCGCCTGTTGCAGGCCGTCGCGGATCGATTGCGCGCGACGGTTCGCGACCTGGATCTGGTGGCGCGCATCGGCGGGGACGAATTCGCCGTTGTCCAGCACGCCGACAGCATCGGCAATTGCCGCCCCGACGGCCTGGCCGATCGCCTGATGGAAGCGGTGGGCGCGCCCTACGAACTCGACGGCCAAATGTTGCACGTCCACATGAGCATCGGCGTCGCCATCGCGCCTCTCGACGGAGACGATGGCGGGACCCTGCTGAAGAACGCCGATCTCGCGCTCTACCAGGCCAAGGAAGGCGGCCGGCGCTGCGTGCGTTTCTTCAACGCGACCATGGACAAATCGCTGCGCACGGAGCGGTCGCTCGAAGGCGATCTGCGCACCGCGCTCGCCTCGAATGAATTCGAGGTGCACTATCAATCGGTGATCGATGTGAGAACCGGCGGCGTCACGGGCATGGAAGCGCTGGCGCGCTGGCGGCATCCCGCGCTCGGCATGATCCGACCCGACATTTTCATCAAACTCGCGGAAAAAACCGGTTTGATCAATTCGCTTGGCGCATGGGTCCTTCGCACGGCTTGTACAGAGGCGGCTGGTTGGCCTTCCGACATCAAAATCGCCGTCAACCTCTCGCCGGCGCAGTTCCGCAGCGGCGACCTCGTTAAAATGGTTCACCAGGCGCTCGACGCGTCCGGTCTGCCGCCGACCCGCCTGACGCTGGAAATCACCGAAACAACCGTGCTGGAAACCACCGACGGCAATCTCACGGTTCTGCACGAGCTCAGGAAATCCGGCATTTCCATAGCGCTCGACGATTTTGGCACCGGCTATTCCTCGCTCAGCTACTTGAAGACGATTCCATTTGACGTGATCAAGATCGACCGCAGTTTCGTCAAGGAAATGGAATCGAACGAACGCAGCGCGCGGATTGTCGCGGGCATTGTGGCGCTCTCGCGCAGCCTGAATTACGCCACCGTCGCCGAAGGCATCGAGACGTCCGAGCAATTCGAACTCGTCCGCGCGGCCGGCTGCACCGCCGTGCAGGGCTTCCTCTTCTCAAAGCCAAAACCGGCGCGCGAACTCGATTTTCAACCGCAGAACGTGAGCATCGGCAAACAGGCGGCGTGACCCGGCGATTGGTCGCCGATCAGAACGGCTTTACGACCGCGAAAACAAGAATCACGAAAACAAGCAGCACCGAAATTTCGTTGAATACCCGAAAATACCGGGGCGTGCCCGAGAGCGTATCCGCGCGCATTCGCATCGCCATGCGCCCGCAAACAAAATGATATGCGATCAGCAACAGAACAAAGACGAGCTTCCAGCGCAGCCAATCGCCCGCAACGCCATAGCCGAGCCAAAGAACGGCGCCGAACAGAATGGCGAAACAAGCGAGGATCGAGGCGAAGCGAAACAGCCGCCAGCCCATGCCGGCAAGGCGCGTCACCGGTTCGCCCAGAGCCTTGGCCTCGGCGTAATTGACGAAGATGCGCGGCAGGTAAAAGACGCCGGCCAGCCACGCCATGACGCACAGAATGTGCAAGGTTTTGATCCAGAGCACGCGAATTCCTTTCAGGTCGGAACGCGACACTATCAGAGCTTCAATCGAATTGAGAATGCGGCCATCGCGCATCCCGACGCCGCCCCGGCATTTGCAAGGCGCGCAAATCCGTGTAGTTCGGCGAAACGCCTGTTCTGAAAGCTGGAGCCGCCATGTCCGCCACCATTATCGATTCCGCCGTTCTGGGCGATATCTTCAGTCACGCCGACATGCGCCAGGTATTTTCAGACCGGCAACGCACGCAATATTATCTCGACATCGAGGCGGCGCTGGCGCGGGCGCAGGCGCGGCTCGGCATCATTCCGCAAGCGGCCTGCGACGAGATCGTCAAACATTGCTTCGTCGAAAAGATCGACATGGCGAAGTTGAAAATACAGACCGAGCGCATCGGCTACCCGATCCTCGGCGTCGTCCAGCAGCTTGTCGGCCTGTGCCGCGACGGGCTCGGCGAATGGTGCCATTGGGGAGCAACGACGCAGGACATCACGGACACCGCGGCCGTCATGCAAATCCGCGCGGGGCTGGACCTCGTCGAGAAGGACATCCGCGCCATCGCGGGTTCGTTGACCGGCCTCGCCAGGAAATACCGCGACACGCCGATGGCGGCGCGCAGCAATCTGCAACAGGCGGTGCCGATTACCTTCGGCTACAAATGCGCCGTGCTGCTGGCGGCGTTTCAACGGCATCTGCAGCGCCTCGAGCAATTGCGGCCGCGCGTTCTGGCCGGCGAGTTCGGCGGCGCGGCGGGCAATCTGTCGTCGCTCGGCGACATGGGCCTGACGGTACAGGAGGAATTGTGCCGCGAACTTGGTCTCGCGCAGCCGGAGATCGCCTGGCACACGGTGCGCGACCGGATCGCCGAAGTCGGCTGTTTCCTCGGACTTGTCACAGCCACGCTCGGCAAGATTTCCATGGACGTGAAGCTGATGATGCAGACGGAGGTGGAAGAGGCGTTCGAGCCTTTCCACGAAGGCCGCGGATCGTCCTCCACCATGCCGCAGAAGCGCAATCCGATTTCATCCGCCTATATCCACGGCTGCGTCGGCGTCGTGCGCCAACATGTCGCTGCGCTGCTCGACGCCAACATCGCGGACCATGAACGCTCGACGGGTCCCTGGCAGATCGAATGGATCGCCCTGCCGGAAATATTCTGCCTGTCGTCGGGCGCGCTGGCGCAGACGAAATCGCTTGTCGCGGGTCTGCAGGTCAACCCCGAGGGCATGCGTCGGAACCTTGATATTTCAGGCGGCCTGATCGTGTCCGAGGCCGTGATGATGGGGCTTGGGCCTACGCTTGGGCGCCAACGCGCGCACGATGTCGTCTACGATATCTGCCGGCAGGCGATCGCGACGAAGCGGCCGTTCCTCGATCTGCTTGCGGAGAACGCGGAAATCCGGCCGCACATGACGCGTGAACAACTTGCGCCGCTCGTCGATCCCGCCAATTATCTCGGGCAATGCGGCGAGATGGTGGACCGCGTGCTCGCCGGCAACGCCGCGGCGGGGCTGCCGGTCTAGTTCAGCCGCGCGGCCACGCGCGTTGCGACGCCCGCATGCGCGTCGGGCGAGCGCCCGTGCGCGCCAAGCAGCGCCCAGCCGTCCGTCATCACCGTCACCACGACGCCTTTGCCTCCCATGAACTCCCGCCGCAGCAGGCCGCGGTCGATTGCGTCTTCCCATACGGTCAAGCGCGGGCATGACGTGCGCCAGGCGTCCATGACATCCGCATAAGCGCGCGGCTCTCGCGCAGCCCATTCAAGAAGATCGAGAATCAACGGTTCGAGATCGCCCGGCATGACCGCCTCCACGTTGGCGTTAATCGAAATTCACGGAATAGTTTTTGGCGAGGTAATCGCGCACCCACGCGCGGGCCGGCGCGGAAATTGTCGTCGCCTGGCGGAAAAGCTCTTCGCCGGCGGCGTCGGTCACCTGTTCGTATTCGCCGATCTGATCGTCCTTCGTCGCGATATATTCCGGGTCTTTCACCATCTTGCGCAGGACGCCGCGATAGGCCGCGACAATGTCGTCGGGCGTGTCCCTGGGCAGCAGCATCAACTTCTGCGCGGGAAAGCCCGCGATCAGAAAGGCGCGGAACGCCTCCCATTCAACGCCGCCGGGCTTCTTGCCGTTGACGATCTCGAAGGCTTCACCGATGTCCGGCAAATCAGGGAAGTTCGGGTCGCGCGCCAGCTCGCCCTTGTCGTTGAGCGCGCCCCATGAAAACAACGGCACGGCCTCGCCGTTCCTGACGAGTTGCATGGATGAGCGCAGATAGGCGGTCGTTGTCTGGTAATCGATATCGAATTCGCCGCGTTCAAACCCAAGCCGCCCCTCGCCGCGTCCGGGAAAACCAAAAACGTGTTGCACATCGAGCCCGAGCAAGCGAAACGCCAGCATGGGCGCGAGATCGAGCGAAGTCGCGCCCTGGCTCGCGTAATGCAATTGCTTGCCCTTGAGCTTGCCGAGATCGGCCAGCGACTTCACGCCGAATTTCGAGGAGATGTAAGCGACGCCGCCGGTCGGCGAGGCCATCACGAATTTCCAGTCCTTGTAGTCGTATTTCACCTGGCGCACGCCGAGCAGATAGGGAAACTGCGTCGAGCCGGAAGTGACGAGCACGGTGAGGCCATCGGGCTTCGCCGTCGCGGCAAAAAGATTGGCGCCGGAGATGGAGCCGCCGCCGGGCGAATTCTTGACCACGTTCTGTGGATTGCCGGGCAGATATTTCGTCAGGAACGGCGCGTTGTAACGGCCCCACAAGTCCGTGCCGCCGCCAACGCCGTAGGGGATGAAGACCGTAACGGTCTGGTTGGCGAAATTCGCCGCGCGCGCGATGGACGCGGGCAGCAACGTCGTCGCGGCGAAGGAGCCGGCGCTTTTGATGAGGTGTCTTCGGTGCATTTGCTCGGCCTTTTGCATTCGAACTACCCGGCCGTGGCTCTGGCGGTTATGTCTTTGAGCCTGAACTTTCCATCCTCGCCGGCCTGCAATTCAACGCGGCGCTTGTGAAAGGCGACAAGCGTCGAGCGATGACCGATGGAGACGACGGTCGACGACGGCAGTTGTTCGGCCAACGCCTTGTAGATCGCCGCTTCCGAGACTTCGTCGAGCGACGCCGTCGCCTCATCGAGGAACAGCCAGTTCGGCTTCGCGAGAAGCGCGCGGGCTATGGCGAGGCGTTGTTGCTCGCCGCCGGACATGCGCTGTTGCCAATTGTCGTCTTCATCGAGAAGCGCGGCAAAATCGCCAAGGCGCGCGGCTTCGAGCGCGGCGACGATATGCGCGTCGTCGAAATCCGCCGCGGCGGAGGGATAGGTGACGGCGTCGCGCAGCTTGCCGATGGGGATGTAGGGCTTTTGCGGCAACAGCATCACGCTGGCGCCCGCGGGCACGTTGATATGCCCTTTGCCGAAAGGCCAGATGCCCGATATCGCGCGGAACAGCGTCGATTTGCCCGAGCCGGAGGGGCCGTTGACGAGCACGGCCTCGTGCGGCGCGAAGGTCAGATTGACGTCCGTCACAATGGCGCGGCCATCGGGAAGCGCCAGCGACAGATCGGTCATGGCGAGCGCGCCATGGTCCTTCGCCGGCTCGACGAGCGGCTTGCCGCGTTCCAGGGAGCGCGCCTCGGCGATTGATTTGTCGAAGCCGGAGAGGCGGTCTATCACCGCCTTGAATTCCGCGAGAGAAGTATAATAGGTGACGAAGAAGTTAAGCGCCGCTTCGACGCGCCCGAAGGCGCTCGCCGTTTGCGTCATCACGCCAAGCGTGATCTTGCCGCCGAAGTAGAAGGGCGCGGCGACGATATAGGGAATGAAGGGGCTGATCTGTCCGTAAAAAGCGGTAAAGGCGGTGAGCTTTTTGCGCACGCGCATGAGCTGCACGAAATTGTCGTATATCCGCGCGAAGCGCCCCATCGAATTCTGGCGTTCGGTGGTCTCGCCCTTCAGCAAGGCGACCTGTTCCGAATATTCACGCAAGCGCGCGAGCGAAAAGCGGAAGTCGGCTTCGTAACGCTGGCGTTCGAACGACAGGCGGGTCAACGCGCGGCCAATGAAATGCGTGATGACCGTGCCTATGAGCGAATACACAAGCGCCACCCAGAAGAGGAAGCCCGGAATTGCAATTTCCGTTCCCGGAATCGTGAAGCCCGCCGAAAGCGTCCAGAGAATGATCGCGAACGAGACAAGATTCGAAAGCGTCGAAATAAGAATGATCGAATAGGAGTAGACGCCCTGCCCGACCTGGCCGCCATCTATGAAACGATTGACGTCTTCGGCGATACGCTGATCTGGATTGTCCGTGTTGCCGCCCTTGAGGCTCATGCGATAATGCGTGGCGCCGTCGAGCCAATTGGAAACATAATGGTTGGTGAGATAACGCCGCCAGCGAATGGTCAACATGGCCTGCACAACGATTTCGACGATGGCGCTGGCGATGTAGATCGCCGCCCAGAACAGGAACACTGTGTAAAGCAGCGACCAGAAGGCCGCCTGATCCTTTTCTTGAATCGCGTTGAACCAGTCGCGGCCAAAGAAGGACAAACGCACGTTGATGCCCACCTGCGCCTGATTGAGCACAATCAAAAACACGAGCATCCACAGCGCCAGGTTGCGCTCGGCGACCTGGAACGATGCAAAGGGCCAGATGCGCGCGGTGGTGGTTCCCTCCGCCTCAAAATAGCGGTCGGCGATGCGCGCCACGGTGCGCACAACCGGGATATGCGAGACAGCGAAAACGAGGATCGCAAAGAACGCCACAGTCATGCCGAGACTGTCGGGCACCTTGTAGGCGCCGAGCGCCTCAGGCCACCACGGGCTGGCGCTCAGTAGATGGACGCCGCCGAAAATGATTACTTCCGTCGCGAAAATCGCGACGAGAATTTTCAGAAAGCGCGAGATTGGCTGCGACAAGAACGTTGCGATCGCGCAAATCGCGGCAAATATGCCAAGCAGGAGCGCGGGCGATTGCCCCGTGACCGACCAGATGACGAAGGCCAAAACCGAAAAGGCGGCAACGGCGAAAGAGAGCGGTCTCATCCTGAATTCCTGAAAGCGAGGCCCGAACGGCGGATTCGGTCGCACTATAGCGATTTCTCGCGGGGTGGCGAACCCGGCCGGCGAACCGGTTTCGAAATTTTCCACTAATTTCCCGCGAGGGCCAAATGGGGCATAGTGCGGCGCGCCCAGGCGCAAGAAATCACAAGGAGGGACAAATGAGGAGCGACAATGGAGCGCAATGGCTTGGCCGCCGCGCGTTGCTGGCCGCCGGCGCCGGCGCGCTGCTCACCCCCCGCGCCGGTTTCGCGCAAACGCCGGACGCGCCGGGACGCAAGCTCTCCGAAATTATCGCGGACTTCGTCGTCAGCTTCGACTTCGCCAAAGCGCCTCCCCTGCTGGTTGAGCGCACGCGCGTCGCTTTTGTCGACACGATCGGCGTCATGCTGGGCGGCGCGCACGAAGAGGTCGCGGAACTGGCGCGCCAAATGATCGAGGCCGAAGGCAGCGCGCCGCGCGCCACTGTCGCCGGCTCTTCCCTGCGCGCTTCGGCGCAACATGCCGCTCTCGCCAATGGCGTCGCGGCCCACGCCATGGATTACGATTTTTCCTACGCGAGCGGGCAATCCGTCTCGCCGGTGATCCCCGCCCTGTTGCCGCTGGCCGAGGTCGTCGGCGCCACGCCGGCGGAAACCATGGCCGCCTTCATCGTCGGCGCGGAAGTCGCGGCGCGGCTCGTCTACGCCAGCCCGACAATTTCGGCGCTGGGCGGCTGGCACGCCGTCGGCATGGTCGGCCCCATCGCGGCGACCGCGGCCTGCGCGCGGCTGTTGAAGCTGCCGCGCGCGGCCATCATTGACGCCGTGGGAATCAGCGCGTCGCTGGCCAGCGGCCTGTCCGCCAATTTTGGCACCATGACAAAGCCGCTGCATTCCGGCCACGCCGCTCGCAACGCGGTCATGGCGGCGCAACTTGGAGCGAAAGGGTTTTCGTCGAGCGACAGCGCGCTTGAGGCGCGCTCCGGATATTTCGACACGTTCAGCCGCGGCTTGCAACGCGTCGAGGGCTCCTTCGACAACCTTGGCGTCACGTTCGATCTTGTCGAGCGCGGCTACAAGTTGAAGCGCTATCCCTGCGGCGGACTTTCCCACGCCGCCATCGACGCGACGCTGGCTTTGCGCGCAAGGCTCGGGACGCGCGCCGGGGAAATCGCGAAAATCGAGGCGGGCGTGACGAAGAATGCGTTCCAGCGCATCGGCTCGCGATATCCAAACTCTGTCGAAGCCGCCAAATTCAGCATGCCCTATATCGGCGCGTGGACGGTGCTCTATGGGGCGCCGGCGCTGAAGTCGTTCACCATGGAGTCGATCGGCGACCCCCGCGTGAAAGCG
>JANYDZ010000592.1 GCA_025363375.1 Hyphomicrobiales bacterium | reverse complement strand
GGCGCGGACGGCCTCGTCGCGGTGCACATCTCGAACAATCACATGGAGTTTTCCCGAATCATAGCGCGGATCGGGGCGGAGCTGGGGTTGGCGACCTACCGGCGCGCCGATCTTGCGATTGTCTCCGACAATCCCGAAATGCGCTTTCCCAGCGTCGCGGTCATTCTGGCGCGCGAGCCCGCGCATCTCGGCGAACTCGCGGGCGCCGACAGCGCCTGGAAGCGCGTCGAGCCCGACATGAAAAGCTGGCTCTGGACCGACGATTATTCGACGATCCTGTCGGCGATCGCGGACAAATGGAGGCGGTGAGGGGGATTACGCCAGCACTTTTCCCGGATTGAGCAACCCTTTGGGGTCGAGCGTCTTCTTCAACGCGCGCATGACCTCCATCGCCACGGGGTCCTTGACGCCGGGCAGCAGGTCGCGCTTCAGCACGCCGATGCCGTGTTCCGCCGAGATCGAGCCCTGGTGTCTGGCGACGATGGCGTGAACGGCGGCATTGACCTCGATCCAGCGGTCGAGAAACGCCTGCTTGTCGGCGCCCACGGGCTGCGACAGGTTCGTGTGCATGTTGCCGTCGCCGAGATGGCCGAAGGCGACAAGCCGCGAATCGGGAACCAGTTTCGCGCAAACGACGAAGGCCTCGTCGAGAAATTCCGCGACCTTCGACACGGGCACGCAAATGTCGTGCTTGATGGAGCCGCCTTCATACTTGGGCGCCTCGGCGAGCAATTCGCGCACGCGCCAGAAGTAACGGCGATGCTCGATCGAAGCCGCGATCGCCGCGTCCTCGATCAATTCTTTTTCCGCCGCGCGTTCCAGCAGGGAAAGCATGGTCTCGGACAGGCCGCTCTCCAGCTGCGAGGCGAGCTCGATCATCACATACCAGCGATGCGCAGTCGCCATGGGCTCGCGCGTGCCGGCGCAATGTTTCAGCATGAACTCGATGCCGATGCGCGGCATCAGTTCAAACGTCTTCACGTCGCTGCCCGCCATCTCCTGCGCCAGCGTCAAAAACGCCGTCGCCTTGTGCGGATCGGCGAGCCCGACAAAAGCCGTCTCGCGCGAACGCGGTTTGGGAAACAATTTCACCACGGCGGCGGTGATGATCCCCAGCGTGCCTTCGGCGCCCATGAACAGGTGCTTTAAATCGTAGCCGGTATTGTCCTTCTTCAGCTTCGACAAGGTCGACATGACGCGCCCGTCGGCGAGCACCACTTCAAGCCCGGTCACAAGGTCGCGCGCGTTGCCATAAGTGATGACAGCCGTGCCGCCGGCGTTCGTCGAGAGATTGCCGCCGATCGTGCAGGAGCCCTCCGAGGCCAGCGACAGGGGGAACAGCCGGTCCGCGCCGTCGGCGGCTTCCTGCACCTTGATCAGTTGCAAGCCGGCTTCAACAATCATCGTGTTCGAGGCCGTGTCGATCTCGCGCACTCTCGCCATGCGGTTGAGGGAGAGAATGAGCTGTGTGCCGCTCTCGTCAGGCACCTGCCCGCCCACCAGCCCGGTATTGCCGCCTTGCGGCACAACGGGGGTGTTCGTCTCATGACAGAGTTTCAGGATCGCCGAGACTTCCGCCGTCGAGCCGGGCCGCGCGACGCACAGCGCCTTGCCATGCCACAGATCGCGCTGTTCGATGAGGTAGGGTTCGACATCGCCGGGATCGGTCAGCACATAGCGCTCGCCAACGATGGCTTTGAGCTGGGCGACGACGGGCGAAGCGGGGCGGGAGAGGACAGATGTTTGCATAGGCGGACATTAGGGCAGGCGCGCGGATTTGGCGAGGTCGGGTCCGCGTTGAATTTCCGCGTTGAATTAAAGCGACGCCGGCCCGTCGTTTTGGCGACAAGTTGCAAAACCGGATGTCCATGCTGCGAACGCAGCGCAAAAGTCCGGCAGCCCCGCCCACCGAACGCATGGCCGCCTGTCGCGCGCGGCGGGTCACGGGCGTCGCCGACGACGCGCTGATGCTGCGCCACAACCGCGCGCTCGCGGTGTTTCGGGGGCTCGTATAAATTTCGCGGCGTCGCCCTACTTCTTCATCCCCTCGCGGAACTTCATCCACGCCGCGATGCCCGCGCGGCCCGCCTTCTCATCGACGCCCTCCGGCAATCCCGCGACGCCCACCGCGCCGATCAGCTTGCCGTCGAGCGTCAGCGGCACGCCTCCGCCGACGAGATAAACTTTTCCCGGATACATGTTCAAGATGCCGAAATAGCGGTCCGGCCGCGTTTTTTGCACCGCGCCAAGCTGCTCCGTCGTCTGCCCGAAAATGGCGGAGGCGAAGGCTTTGCCCGTGGCGAACTTCACATTGCGGTAGGTGCCCCCGTCCGCGCGCTCCGCCGCGATGAGATCGCCGGCCTGATCGACGATGGCGATGCCCGCCGCAATGCCGGTTGTCGCCGCGAAGGCAAGCGCGCCTTCCACAAGCGCGCGCGCCTCGGCGCGGCTGATCGCCGCGGTCGGCATGATGATCCGCTCGGCGGGCGCGGGCGCTTGCGCAACAACGGGGCTTGCGAGCGCGGCGAGCGCGACGGCAAAAACGGCGCGCGAAAAATGGCGATGGATGAACGGCATCGAGTCCTCCCTGTGATCCGCCTGTGCGGATCGGGGCGCAGCCTATCGCGCGCGGCGGCGGTTGGCGAGGGTAAGGCAGGGCCCTTCCAGCGGTGAAAATGCAGCACGAGGATGGCGCGAAATCAGGCGCGCGCTCAACCCAACAATCGTCCGCGCGCCTTGCCCTTCGGCTTCGGGCGCCGGAACATTCCCACCATTTCCACATGCGCCGAATGGCGGAACTGGTCGACCGGCGTCACCCCCTCGCAGACGTAGCCGCCATCGATCAGGATCCTCGCGTCGCGCGCAAAAGTCTGCACGTTGCAGGACACGGCGATTACGCTCGAAACGCTCGATATCGCGAGCATTTTCGCCTGCGCCTCGGCGCCCGCGCGGGGCGGATCGAACACCACCGCGTCGAAACGCGCGAGTTCGTCGGCAAGCAGGGGCCGGCGAAACAGATCGCGCGCTTCGCTCGTCACCTTGCGCAGGCCCTGCGCCTCGTTGCCGGCCCGCGCCAGCGCGTTCAGCATGGGCGTGTCGTTTTCCACGGCGTGAACTTCCGCTTTCTCCGCCAGACGCAAGGCGAAAGTGCCGATTCCGCAGAAGAGGTCGGCAACCTTCTTCGCCTTGCCGACGCTCTCCCTCACCAGCCGCGCCAATTCGCGCTCGCCCGCCTGCGTCGCCTGCAAAAACGCGCCGGGCGCGGGGGCGACGCGGGATTTTCCCATTGTCAGCAAGGGGATACGACGCTCGATCAAGACTTCGCCATGATTGGACACGCGCGCCAGATCCAGCGCGCCGGCGGCCGCGATGAGCTTTTGCGACAGGATGAAATCCAGTTTCCCCGTGCCGCGCACGTCCACATCAAGGCCTTCGTCGGTCGCGGTGACGACGATATCGAGCGGACGTTCCTTTGACTTTAAAGCTTCGGCCACGCCGCGCGCGGCGGCGATGGCGCCGGCCATGTTGGGCGCCAGAACGGGGCATGCGTCGATTTCAACAATGCTGTGCGCCCGCGCGCGCATAAAACCGACTTCCATCAACGCGGCTCCGCGCGAATCGCGTTCGAAACGCGCGTGAAACGTGGCGCGGCGGCGGCCCTCGCCATGCGCGTCGATCAGCGCGCCGACCTCGGCCTCGACGCCGGCGTGCGCCAGCGCCGCGACGACGAGATTGCGCTTCCAGCGCGCATAGGCGGGCTCGGCCAGCGCCTGCACCGCGCAGCCCCCGCAGATCGTGTAATGCGGACAAAAAGGCGCGACGCGGTCGGGGCTTGGCTTCAGCACCTCGATCAACGCGCCGCGTTCGCCGTGCAATTCCGCTGTGATGGTTTCGCCGGCAAGCGCGTGCGCGATGTAAACCTGGCCGTCGGGGGCTTGCGCGACGCCTTCGCCGCGCTGTCCCAGATGATCTATGACAAGTGTCTCTCGCATATGATGTTTCAGGTCCCGACGCGGCGCGTGGCGGCGC
>JANYDZ010000573.1 GCA_025363375.1 Hyphomicrobiales bacterium | reverse complement strand
GACGCGCGCGGATGCCAAAACCCATGTTGATGGTGACGGGCGCGCGCGCCGCTTCCACCAATCGCGCAATGTCGTCCTTCGCGCGCGGCGCTTCGGGAAAAATCATGTCGGCTCCGGCCTCGGCATAATCGCGCGCCCGCTTCATGGCGCCGTCCAGGCCCTCGATCGCCAGCGCGTCCGTGCGCGCGATAACGACAAAATCGTCGTCGCGCCGCGCCAGACACGCGGCCTCGATTTTCTTCACCATCTCTTCGAGCGGGATGACCTCCTTGCCCGGCATGTGGCCGCAGCGCTTGGGATGCGCCTGATCCTCGATGTTGATTCCAGCTACGCCCGCCTCTTCAAACAACCGTACGGTGTAGTGAACATTCATGGGATTGCCGTAGCCGGTATCCGCGTCCGCCGTCAGCGGAATCGACAGCGCGCGCGCCAGACGGCGGCAATGATCGACATTGCTGGTCAAGTCCATGACGCCGATGTCGTCGATCCCCAGAAGCGAATTTGAAATCGCCGCGCCGCTGGTTGCCGCGTGTTCAAAGCCGGCGGCCTCGACAAGCCGCGCCGAATAGCCGTCATAGACGCCTGGCGCGACGATGAGTTTCTCACGCGCCAGAAGGTCGCGCAGCTTGCGCGGGGCGCTGGTTTGCTTGTTCATGGGCCGCTCCTGTGTCTTCCCCGCATAGCCCAACTTGATCGCGGCGCAAACAATGTGGTGAAAGGGGACGTTCGCTTCGGGCGGACCCCGCAAAGGAACGCCATGCGTCGCCGCGCCAAGACCTTGATCCTTGCCCTCCTGTCCCTCTGCGTGGCCGGCTGCGCCGCCGCGCAAACTCCGTACTTCCAGGGCAAACAGGTCAGGGTCGTGGTCGGTTTTTCGCCCGGCGGCGGCACCGATCTGTTTGGCCGCATCGCCGCTGAGGGCCTTGCGCGCAATCTCGCGGGCAGGCCTTCCGTGAGCGTCCAGAACATGCCGGGCGCGGGCAGCGTCGTCGCCTCGAACTTTTTCAGCGAAAAAGCGCCGCGCGATGGAACGACGCTTCTCATCGGCACCGGCCAGCTCTTGCTGCGCATGATGCTGGGCCTCGACGGCGCGCGCTCAAAGCCGAGCGAATTCGAGCCCGTCATCGCAAGCCCGATGGGCCGCATTACCTACGCGGCGACCTCGACCGGCCTGGCCGACAAAAAGTTGCTGCTCGCTCCGCCGCACCCCCTCATCCTCGGCGTGCCCGAGGTCATCGCAACCATCGATTCGGTATTGGGCCTGCGCGTGCTGGAAGCCAAATATCGCGCGGTCATGGGCTATCCCGGCAAGAATGAAACGCGGCTCGCGCTGCAGCAGGGCGAGGTCAATCTCGATGGGCAAACGACTCCGCTCTACGACAGCGGCGTGACGCCGATCGTCAAAGAAGGCAAGGCGCTGCCGGTCTTTTCGCAGGGACTGCTCGAGGGCGAAAACCTCATCCGCGATTCCGCCGCGCCCGAGATAGCGACGGTGTTGGAGGTCTATCGCGCCATTCATGGCCGCGAACCCCGGGGCCCCGCCTGGGACGCCTACAAGGCGGTGGTGCGCGCCATCGGCAACGGCGGCAAGATTCTGATGACGCACACGGACGCGCCGCCGGCCGCGCGCGAGGCGTTGTCGCAGGCGGCGCAAGCCATGATCCTTGACAGGGAGTTTCTCAGAACCGCCGAGCAGGTGCTGGAAGGCTATCCCCTGCAGACCGGCGCGGGCCTGCGCGCCAACATCGCCGCTGTGGGGACGACATCGCCCGAGACTCTGGCGTGGCTGCAGGAATTTCTCAGCCGCGACTTCAACATGAAATTCAAGTGACGACCATGCTGGCCCTGTCGCATTTTGACGCGAATGGTTTGCGATACGCGTTTTGCGACGTGCGCGCGCATGTCGGCGCGGACGTTTACGCGCGCATGCCTTACGCGGCGCGCGTGCTCGCGGAGAATATTTTGCGGTGCTCGCAAAACGCGGACGAGACGCGGGCGTCCATCGACGCGCTCTCAAAATCGACGCCGCCCGACAGCGTCACGCTCGCTCTGACGGCGCCGCGCGTCATCCTGCCGGATTCCTCCGGCATTCCCGTATTGATGGACCTCGCGGCGTTGCGCTCCGCTTTGGCGCGGCGCGGGCTGCCGGTCGGGCGGGTTGATTCCAGCGTGCCGATTTCCCTCATCGTCGATCATTCCCTGCAAGTGGATGTCGCGGGAACGCGCGACGCCGAGAGGATCAACCTTGCGAGGGAATACGAACGCAACGCCGAACGTTATCGCTTCATAAAATGGGCGCAGGGGGCCTTTGAGGGCGTTGAGGTCTATCCGCCCGGCAGCGGCATCATTCACCAGATACATCTGGAAAAAATCGCGTTGGTCGCGCGCGTCGATCATGGCGTCGCCTATCCCGATTTCGT
>JANYDZ010000125.1 GCA_025363375.1 Hyphomicrobiales bacterium | reverse complement strand
CCTCGGTCACCGACAGCACGCCGTTGCGCACGATCTCCGTGAGAACAGCGTCCGCGCGCGGGCGCGGCTTCTTCGCGGCTTTCATGAGCGCGCCCTCCCGATGGCGATGACAAGGTTGCCGTAGGCGTCGACCTTCAGCTTGTCGCCGGGCAGCACGACCGTGGTGGAGGCGTGCTCTTCAATAAGCGCGGGCCCGGGAATGGAATTGCCGGCGAGCAGCCTTTCGCGCGCGTAGGTCGGCGTCGCCACGGGTTTCTTCGCGCCGGAGAAATAAACGGGACGATTCCCGGCGAAGGCGCTGGCCAACGGCTCGCGGGCGCCGCGCGCGATCTTCTCCAGCGGCGGCTGCGTCCGCACGCCGGAAATGGCCGCGCGCAAGCTGACGATTTCCGAGGCTTCCGACGGCGCGCTCGTGCCGTAGCGCAATTGATGGACATCGTCGAAACGCCGCTTGATTCCCGCGCGGTCTTCTTTCGCGAACAGCGCCGCCGGCAGATCGATGGCGACTGCGTGTTCCTGTCCGACATAGCGCATGTCCGCCGCGCAGGAGACGACGACTTTCTTGGGCGCGGCGCCGCTGGACGCCAACGCCGCGCGGCCTTCGGCTTCAAGCTCGGCGAAAATCTTTTTAATTTCGCCGAAATCAGCCGCGTCGAGCCGCGCGAACCAGGTGCGCACGAAATCATAGCGCAAATCTGAAAACAGCATGCCGAAGGCGCAGAAATGCCCCGGCGCGCGCGGCACGATGAGCTTGCCCATGCCGATCTCGCGCGCGATGGCGGAGGCGTGCAGCGGCCCCGCGCCGCCATAGGCGATGAGCGTAAACGCGGCGGCGTCGAGGCCGCGCTCGGTCGAGACGGCCTTTACCGCATAGGACATGGCGGTGGCCGCGATGCGCAATATCCCGTCCGCCGCCTCAACCACCGAAAGGCCCGCCGGCTTGCCCACGTGCGCCGCGATGGCGCGCTCGGCCGCCGCTCGGCTCAGCTGCATTTCGCCGCCGAGAAAGCGGTCTTCGCCAAGGCGTCCCAGCACCAGATTGGCGTCGGTGACCGTGGGCTTTTCACCGCCGCGCCCATAGCATGCGGGGCCCGGTTCCGCGCCCGCGCTTTGCGGTCCCACGCGCAGCGCGCCGTTGCCGTCGATCGCCGCGATGGAGCCGCCGCCGGTGCCCACTTCGAAAATATCGATCATGGGAATTTGCACGGGCAGGGCCTGCGCGTAGCCGCCCACCAGCGCCGCGCCGGTGGTGAGCACCTCGCCCTTGTGGATGACGCCCGCTTTCGCCGAAGTGCCGCCCATGTCGAAGGCGATGGCGTCGGCGAGGCCGAGCGCCCTGCACAGGGCGCGCGCGCCAACGACGCCCGCGGCGGGCCCCGATTCCAGCATGCGGATGCATTGCGATTTCGCCTGTTCCGCCTGGTAGAGCCCGCCCGTCGATTGCACCAGCAGAAAAGGGCCGTTGAAGGAGGCCGCTTTCAGATGCCGCTCGATGCCGGCGACGTAATCGCGCACGCGCGGGCCGATATAGGCGTTGGCGACCGTCGTCGATGTGCGCTCGAACTCGCGGTATTCCTGCGAGAGTTCGTGCGACGCGGAGACGAAAACATGCGGCAGCCGTTGCGCCACCAACGCCTTCACGCGCAATTCGTGCGCGGCGTTGCGGTAGGAATGCAGGAAGAGTATGGCGACAGCCTCGACCTACTCCGCGACAAGCCTGTCGCAGACGGCGTGAACTTCAGCCTCGTCCAGCGCTTTCCAGACTTCGCCCTCGACCGTCATGCGCTCGGCGACTTCAAAGCGCAGGGCGCGTTCGACCAGGGGGACGTGCTTGTTGAAGAAGAGATTATAGGCGTCCGGCCTGTTGATGCGGCCAATCTCGTAGACGTCGCGAAAGCCGCGCGTGGTGATCAGCGCCGTGCGCGCGCCGCTGCGCTCCAGCATCGTGTTGATCGCGATGGTCGAGCCATGCAGAAAAATGCGCGCGTCGGAAAATTGCGCGCCGGCCTTGGCAACGCCCGCGGCGATGCCATCGACGAGCCGCCCAGGCGTCGACAGCGTTTTGCCCAGCAACAAGCGTCCGCTTTTTTCGTCAAACGCCGCGACGTCGGTGAATGTGCCGCCGATGTCGGCGGCAAGCCGCAGCCCTTCTGTGTATGCTCGCATCTGGATTTTCGCGGCCTCCCCGCGCTCGGCGGCTTGTTTCGGGCGGCGGCGCGGCGACAATGGTAGCCCAAGGCGTGCGCGCCGCGAAACCGATTTTTCACGATCGATTTTCCCGCGTCGGGAAAACCTTGCGGCCAGGTTGCGGCCAGGTTGCGGCCAGGTTGCGATTGCCGGCCGCTTGGCCTACCGAAGTCTCAAGATGCAAGGAGGCGAGGGGTGAGCGAGGCAAACGCGGGGGAGGGCGGCGCAAGGGCGAAAGCCGCGCGCCAGAAGGTGGCGGCCCTGCTGGCGCCGCGCAATGTCGTCATCGCCGGCGCGAGCGACCGCGGACACAGCTGGTCGCGCTCGGTGTTCCGCAATCTGAAAAAATACGAATTTCCCGGAGCGGTCTATCCGCTCAATCCGGCGCGCGCCGAGGTCTGGGGCGAGGTCTGCTATCCCGATTTCGCCGCGCTGCCGCAGACGCCCGATCATGTCGTCGTCCTCGTGCCCGCGCGCGATGTCGTGAGCATTCTGGAGCAGGCGGCCGCGGCGGGCGCGCGCAGCGCGACGGTGTTCACCGCGGGCTTCGAGGAGGGCGAAGGCGAAAACAGCAAGGCGCGCGCGAAAGCCCTGCGCGAAATCATCTCCCGCACGGGACTGGCTGTTTCAGGCCCCAATTGCCTCGGCAATCTGGCGGCGAAATCGCGGCTGATGACCATGACCGACAGCCGCGCCCACGACATGCGGCCCGGCCCGGTCGCCATTGTTTCCCAAAGCGGCGGCGTCGGCACGGCCATCAAGCGCACCTTCAACGACCGCGGCGTTGGGGTCGGCTATCTCCTGACGACAGGCAATCAGGCGGGATTGACCGTCGCGGATTACATCGAGTTTTTCGCCTGCGAACCCGATGTGCGCGTCATCGTTTGCTACCTTGAAGCCCTGCACGCGCCGCGCGATTTTCTCGCCGCCTGCGCCGCCGCCCGCGCGGCCGGCAAGCCGGTGGTCGTGGTCAAACTCGGCGGTTCCCGGGAAGGCCGCGCCGCGGCGCTCGCCCACACCGGCGCGCTGGCGGGCGCTTTCGAAGCATTCGACGCGGTGGCGGGCGCGGCCGGCGCCATTCGCGTCAGGACGCTCGACGACGCCATTGAAACCGCCGAATTTTTCCTGCACGCGTCTTTGCCGCAAGGCGCCGGGCTCGGCGCGATCACTTTTTCCGGCGGATTGCGCGGCCTGCTCATCGACGCCGCCGCGGCCAACGGCGTCGATTTTCCAGAATTGGCGCCTGCGACGCAAGCAAAACTCGCAAAGCTGCTGGGCGTCGGCACAATCGTCGGCAATCCTCTCGACGCCGGGTTTGCAGCGCTCTCAAGCCCGGAAAATTACCTCGAGACCATCCGCGTCATGCAAGCTGATCCGGGTATCGGGACCATCCTTTTGCAGGAAGAGATTTCACGCGAGTCGGGCATCCCCAAAGAGGCGAATCTGCACGCCGTCAACGCGATGGTGGCGGCGGGGGAACTGACCAAACCGGTCGCTTTTTGCAGCATGATTTCGTACCATTTCACCCCCTACAGCCGCGCGTTGCGCGGCAGGCTGCCAAATACGCCGTTTTTGCAGGAACCGGACAAAACGCTGCGCGCCTTGCGCGCGGTGATCGACTACGCCGCCGCGGCGCGCCAGGCGTCGCGCCGCGCGCCCCACGCGCAGGCCATCGCGCCGACGCCCGCGATTCTTGCGGCGTTGGACGCGCGCACGGCGACGCGCGCCCTCAACGAGGCCGCCTCGAAAACCTTTTTGCGCGATTGCGGCATTCCCGCGCCCGCTGAAATCGTCGCGGCGACGCCCGAGGCGGCTTTGCGCGCCGCCGCCGAAATAGGCTTTCCGGTGGCGTTGAAAATTGTCAGCGCCGACATTTTCCACAAGAGCGATGTGGGGGGCGTGAAACTCGATCTGCGATCGCCGGACGATGTGCGCGCCGCCTACGGCGCCATTGTCGAGAGCGTGGCGCGGCGCATGCCCGCCGCGAAAATCGAAGGCGTCCTGGTCGCGCCTTTCATCGGCGGCGGGCTGGAATTCGCGCTCGGCGTGAAGAACGATCCGGATGTTGGATGCGTCGTGATGGTCGGCGCGGGCGGAGTTTTGCTCGAACTCGTCGAAGACGTGGCTTTTGGCCCGCCGGGCCTCGACGCGCGCGCTGCCAACGACATGATCGCGCGCACGCGCGTCGGCAGGCTGCTCGACGGCTACCGGGGTTCGCCGCCCGCCGACAGGCAGGCGCTTGTCGCCGCGCTTGTGGCGCTCGGACGGCTCGCCGCGCAATTCAACGACGAAATCGAAGCCATCGACATCAATCCGTTCGTTGTTCTCGAACGCGGCAAGGGCGGCTTTGCGCTGGACGGGCTTGTCGTCCTGCGCGGTCCGCGCGACCCCTGATCGCCGCGTATCGACGAGGGCTCCCGCCTGATCTAGTCTCAACCCCGACAAACCCGCATGGAACCTTTCAACACATGGCCAAAACGCCCGCCAAACCATCCCGCACGAACAAGCCCGGCAAGGGCGAACCGAAACTGGCCACCGCCACCTTCGACGACAAGGACAATCTGCCGCGCCCCTCCAACGCGCGGCTCGGCTGGGGATCCGACGCGGTCGCCGAAATGCTGCGCCGGCTCGACATGCGCTACATCGCGCTGGTGCCCGGCTCCTCCTATCGCGGCCTGCATGATTCACTGGTCAATTATCTCGGCAACAAAGACCCGAAAATGCTCGTGTGCCTGCACGAGGAACACGCGGTCTCGATCGCCCACGGCTACGCCAAGGCGACGGAAAAGCCGATGGCGGTCGCTGTGCATTCCGGCGTCGGGCTGATGCACGCGACGATGGCCATCTACAACATGTGGTGCGCGCGTCTGCCCGTGGTGATCCTCGGCGCGACGGGTCCCGGCGACGCCGATATTCGCCGTCCCTGGATCGACTGGATTCACACCGCGAAAGATCAGGGCGCGCTCATCCGTAATTATTCGAAGTGGGACGACGAGCCGCGTTCGGTTGTCGCGGCGGTGGAATCGATGTTGCGCGCGCACCAGATCGCCAGCACCTATCCCTATGGCCCCACCTATGTGTGTCTCGATGTCGCCTTGCAGGAAGAGGAGATCAAAAAGGAAATCCACTTCGCCGACGTCGCGCGTTTCCAGCCGGGCCTGCCGCCCTCGCCCGCGCCGGAGGCGGTTGCGGAGGCCGCGAAGCTGCTTGTGAACGCGAAGAAGCCGGTCATCCTCATGGGCCGCGTTTCCCGCGACATGGACGATTGGAACGCGCGCATCGAGCTGGCGGAAGCCCTTGGCGCCGCCGTGTTGACCGATATGAAAACCGCGGCGGCCTTTCCGACGCGGCATCCGCTGCATCTTGTCGAGCCGCGCTTCCGCCCGTCCGGGGACGTCGCCGCCATTCTGAAAGAGGCCGATGTCGTGCTGGCGCTCGACTGGATCGATCTCAAGGGCCAGTACATCCAGACGCTCGGCAAGGACGACCCCATCAAGGCGAAGATCATCAACGTCTCCATGGACCGCTATCTCCACAACGGCTGGAGCATGGATTACTACGGCTTGCCGGCGGTGGATCTGCCCATCGTCAGTTCGCCCGACGCGCTGGTGAAGGAATTGACGCCCGCGGTGCGCCATCTGCGCGGCGGCAGGCCAACGCCGGCGAAATGGCCGGCGCGCAAGGCGAAGGCCGTCGGCGAGCCCGGCGCGAAAGGCATGATGGTGCTGCGCGATCTCGCGCTGGTCATCGCGGCTTTCGTGGAGACAAGGACGGTCACCATCGCCAATTATTCGCTGGGATGGCCGTCGGATACCGTGAACTTCAAGCATCCGCTCGATTATGTCGGCTTTGATTCCGGCGGCGGCGTGGGCGCCGGCCCCGGCAACGGCATCGGCACGGCGCTGGCGCTGAAGGATTCGGGACGCATGACGATCTCCGTCGTCGGCGACGGCGACTACATGATGGCCTGCAACGCCTATTGGACGGCCGCGCACATGGAAATCCCCATGATCGTCGTCGTCGCCAACAACCGCTCCTACTACAACGATGTCGCCCATCAGGAGCGCATGGCGATCGTGCGCGACAGGCCCGTCGAGAACAAGTTCATTGGCCAGGAAATGGACAATCCGCCCATCGATCTCGTCGCGATCGCAAAGGCGCAGGGCCTCGACGGCGAGCAGGTTGAAACGTCCGGGGATTTCGCGGCGGCCTTGCTGCGCGCGGAAGCCGCCTTCAACAAAGGCCGCGCCTATGTCATCGACGCCCGCGTCGACGTGAAGGGCGACTACGCGCGCGGCGAACACACCGCGGGCCGCAAGAATTGAGGCCGCAAGGATTGAGTTGCGCGCGGGTTTGAAAACGCGGATGCTGCCGCATCTATTGAAACGGGAGGACAACATGCTGATCAACAGACGCGCCGCGGCGCTGGGCGGCGTGGCCGCGATCGCGCTCGCATCCGCGGCGCAGGCGCAGCTCGCGCCGGCGCGCAACCTCGAGGAATTGAAGGCCGAGATTCAATTGCGCGCGGACCGCAAGGCCTATCCCGTCGCCCAGCTCGACGCCGCGGAGGTGCGCGAGGCCCTCGCCAATCTCAAAAGCCAGGACCGCGACCATTGGGCGAGCGTCTGGAGCGCCATTGGCGAGCGCCATCTGGCGAAGGCCCGCGCGCTTGAGGGGACCAACAAGGCCGAGGCCGCGCACACCTATGACAAGGCCATGCAATGGTACATGTTCGCGCGCTTTCCGCTTGAGGATTCGCCGGGCACGGCGGCGGCCTATCAGAAAGCCATCGAGGCGTTCGCCGGCTACAGCAAGCTCGTCGATCCCCCGATCGAGGCGGTGAAGATCAATTACAACGGCACGGATATCGTGGGATATCTGCGCAAGCCCAAGGGCGTGGCGAAGCCGCCCGTGGTGATCACCATTGGCGGTCTTGACGGGCGCAAGGAGGACGGCTCCATCCGCAACGCCGCCTATCTGGAAAAAGGCGTCGCCTTCTTCGCCTTCGACATGCCCGGCACCGGCCAGACGCGCATCAAGATCGAGCCGGGCGCCGACAAGGTCTATTCCGCCGTGCTCGATGCAATAGCCAAACGCGACGATCTCGACGCCAAACGCGTGGTCGTGACCGGCGGCAGCTGGGGCGGCCACTGGTCCGCGCATCTGGCCTGGAGCGAGAAGGACCGCATTCTCGGCGCGGTCGTGCAGGGCGGGCCCGTACACGCCTATTTCCAGCCGGAATGGCAGCGCAAGGCGCTCAACACGCGCGAATATCTGTTCGGCTTGTTTGAGGCGCGCTCGGCGGTTTACGGCGCCAAAACCCTCGATGAATTTCTCGCCTATGGCCCGAAAATGTCGCTGAAGGACCGCGGCTTTCTGGAAAAGCCTTCGGCGCCGATGCTGGTGATGAACGGCGCGAGGGACACACAGGTGCCCATCGAGGATCTCTATATGCTCATGGGCAGCGGCGACCCCAAGGAGGTCTGGATCAATCCGCAGGGCGGCCACATGGGCCGCACGCCGCAGTTGAGCGACCAGAAGATTTTCGAAACCGTGACCTTGCCCTGGGTCGTGCGGCGCCTTGGAACCACGATGTAGGAGGCGGCGTGCGTATTCTCTTTCTCAATCAGGCGCCGCGCGTCGCAAACAAGAACCCGCCTTACGACGTGGAAAAAATCGAGGCGCAGCTGAACTCCTACGCCTCGAAGGGCACCAGGATCGAAATCGGCTTTCCGGACAATTCCGAGGGCGCGCAGGTCATGGAGACCATCGGCGCGCAGAGCAAGCTCAACGGCCTCCATCATATGATGGAGACGCCGGCGCTGGTGCGCAAAATCTTCTGGGCGCAGGAGAACGGCTACGACGCCGTCATCTGCTCCAACACATTCGATCCCGCCGTCGACGGCGGAAGGCTCGCGGTTGAAATTCCCGTCATCGGGGTGTTGCGCGCGTCGATGCACACGGCGTTGACCCTCGCCGACAAGGTCGGCATTACCGTGCCGCTGGCTTCGCATGTTCCCTACACAAAGCGCATCCTGCGCGCCTACGGGCTCGAACATTTCATCGCCGGCATGAAGCCCGTCGACGTCTATGTGGACGTGCAGAAGCGCAAGGCGGAAATCTTTGAAATCGCCTGCAAGCTCATTCGCGAACTCGTGGAGGAGGGCGCGGAAATCATTCTGCCGCTCGGCGGCGCCCTGATCCCCTATCAGGTCAACCCCGACGATCTCGCGGCGGCGACGGGGGTGCAGGTCCTGAACACCAAGGCGATCGGCATCCGCTTCGCCGAATTGTGCGTCAGCCGGAAATGGACGCAAAGCGCGCTGACGTATCCGCGCGCGAAGCTCAACGCGGCGGATTTCACCGCGCGGCTGTAGGACGGGGCGAGAGCCGTATGACGAAGGGCTTCAAATACGCTCTTGCGGCGGCGTTGACGGTGGTCGGCGCCGCGGCCGCGCGCGCCGACGCG
>JANYDZ010000454.1 GCA_025363375.1 Hyphomicrobiales bacterium | reverse complement strand
GCGCCGCCCGCGCGCGCGCCGCCAGATTGCGCATGGCGGGCGAGGCGACGCCAACGACAAAAGTGCGCGCCTCCTCCGCCCAATAGCGCTGCACCTCCGCCGCGACATAGATCATGACGACATCGCCGTCGCGCACGACGCGATCCTCCAGCGGACGCAACGCCACGCCGCATTGCGCGCCGCCCGCGCACATGACGCGCACGTCTTCAGCGGCGTTGGCGCGCATAAAGCGCTCGGCCCGCGCAAAAACCTCGCGCATGTTCGCGCCCGTTTTCAGCGCCTCCGCAAACCGGTCAAGCCCGCCCGAAACCACCTTTGCCGCGAGCCGCAACGCGGCGAATTCGCAATCGTCCTTGCTGGCGCGCAACGCGGCGACCTGCGCGGCGCGCGAGGCGAATTGCGCAACCGGCAAGCCCGCCTCGATCTCGCCCCAATCCTTGATCGAAAGAAGTTCCTCGATCCCCGCAAGCCCGATCCGCGCGCCCGCCAATCCACGTTCCTCCATCAGCGCCGTCAAAGCGCGCGGCAGACGCGAAAACGGCCTGACATCGTCAATCCAGGTCAGCGTTTTGGCGGCCGGCACATCGCGCAGTCCCACGCTGACGAGCAAGGTCGGCGCGCCCGCGCGCGGCGCCAGCGCCAGCGCGGAACGCGTGCGCGGCAAAAAATTGCTGAACCACGCAAGCGCGCCATAACGCTCGACGTCGCCGAACAGCAGCCAGGCGTCGTCGCCGCTCGCCGCAATGGCGCCCTGAATGCGTGAAAAGCGCTCTTCATAGGCGCCGGGCGGCAACAATTCGCGGTCCCAATAAAGACCGCCGCGCTTGAGAACGGGATGCATGGTGCGCACGTCACGCCGCCTTCGCAAACAGACGGCGCGGCGTTTTTGTGAGGGAACGCGGCCCTTGCGCCTCGATCGCCACGGTGTCGCCAAGCATCATGTAACCGGTTTCCGGAATGTATTGATTGGGATGAATGATCATGGTCATGCCGACCTCCAGCACAGGGCTCGACTCCTCCGTCACGTCGTTCGGCACGACCCCGCCAAACCCCAATCCATGCCCGCGCGTGCGCATGTATGGCTGCCTGCAATATTCGCCGTAACCCGCCGCGCCGATCACGCCGTTCACAGCGTGCGCGATGTCGCTGCTGGCGCGCCCCGGCGCCGCCGCGGCAAGCCCGGCGGCCTGCGCGCGAATCAGCAGTTCGTATTTTTCGCTCTGCGTCGGGCTCGCCTCCCCCAGCACCAGAGTCCGGCACAATTGCGCGAAATATCCGCGATAGCACGGCGTGATTTCGCCAATGACGACATCGCCCGCCTCAAGCCGCCTGTCGGTCGGCGCGCGAATGGCGAGGTTGTGCGCGCCCGCGCCGATCAATCCGTAATTGTCGTCGGAGCCAAGGGCCTGCATGGCCGCCTCCACTTCCGCCGCAAGCTCATATTCGCGCATGCCCACGCGCGCTGTCGCGCACAAAGCCGCAAACCCCGCGTCGGCTATCGCCGCGGCTTTCTCGACGCGCTCCAGTTCAACCGGCGTGCGCGCGCCCGCCAGCGAGGGAATGAGATCGTCGGCGGACGCGGGCCTGGCCCCGATCGCCGCCATGAAGGCGCGCGCATAGACGATTGTCATGCTGTCGTAGCCGGCAAGCCCGACGGGGCCCGGCAATTCCCGCGCCAGCGCGCCAACAACGCCCGCAAGCTCATGCTGCGCGCAAGCCAGCGCCTCGCCGACGCCCACGCTTTCGCGCGCGCGCGAAAGATCCCATTCCGGCGAGACAATCAGCGTCGCCGGCGCGTCGAGACGAAACAACAAAGCCGCCGGCCCCAGCGCCTTGAAATCCGTGAGATACATCAATTGATTCATGCGCAGCATGAAATGCTGACCGCTGAACCAGACGACGAGACCGCCAAGGCCACGCGTGCGCATCGCCGCGCGCGCGCGCGCTTGCCTGGCCGCGATATCCGTCGCGATATCCATCATGCCCCCCGAACGGCGCGCATCCGCGCCCTCAAACTTTCGCTCGCGGCGATGTCAAGTTCGCGCGTCGCGGCGTCGACAACGACGCCGTATAATTCGCGCGCGCTCTCAATCGTGACAAACTCGTCCTTCACATCTTCAAGCACGCGCCAGGCCTCCCGCTCCAGCGGATCGCCCCAACCGCCGCCGCCCGCCGTCGCCACCATCACGCTCGTGCCCGGCGCGCAGACAAGACGCACGGGATCAAACGGATGCAGTTCACTTTCGCCTGGTTTGCGCATGTAATTGCGCGACGCCGCGCCCTTGCCGCCGCCCGCGATCCCCCAGGGGGGACAACCGCGCCGCCCGGAATTGCTGAGGCTCCAGCGGCCTTCGACATGATTGGTCATCTGCGTTTCAATGCCCAGCCCGCCGCGAAACCTGCCCGCGCCGCCTGAATTCTCGCGCAGCGCCCGGCGATTGACGGTCACAGGCGCTTTCAACTCGATCGTTTCAATCGCGGCGTTGCGCACGTCGCCCTGGCACACGCTCACGCAGGTGGAGACGCCGTCTTCGTAAGGGCGCCCGCCCCAGCCGCCGCCTTCGATCGTCTGCAACACGAAAGAAGCGTTTTTCGCGGGATCGTGGCCAAAGAAAGTCATCGTGCCGCCAAGCGTGCCGAGATGCGCGGCCGGCACGACATCGGGCAAGGCGGGCGCGAGCGCCGTAAGTACGGCGTCGACAACCGTCGGCAGACCCCTGCTCCATCCTGCCATGGGCGCGGGAAAGCGCGCCATCATGAAATTGCCTTCCTGAATAACCACCTTTAAAGCGCGGAACGAGCCCTCGTTGACCATGTCGAGCGGCCCCGTGAGTCCCTTATAGGCGATATAGGCGCCCGCGAGCGTACGGCCGTTCAAGCCGCTTTTGCGCTGCGTTGAACAACCCGTGAGATCGATGGTCATCTCCTCGCCGGCAACGATCACCTTCACCTTGATCGGAATGACGTCGGACTCGTCGGCTCCATCGGAATCGAGAAAGGCCTCGGCTTGGTAGACGCCATCGGCCATGCGCGCGACGGCGCGACGGCAACGCAGCTCGACCTCGTCGAACATTGTTTCGACGGCGGCGAACACCACGTCGCAGCCGTAGCGCGAAAAGAGTTCCCGCGCGCGCCGCTCGGCAAGCGCGCAGGCGGCGAGCTGCGAGCGCAAATCGCCCATGGCGGCCGCCGGGAAACGGATGTTGTCGCGGATGATTCGCAGCACTTTCTCATCCGGCGCGCCGGCTTCGTGAATTTTGATTTGATCAAGCTGCAAGCCTTCAAGCCACGGGTCGGTGACAAGGCTCGGAGCCGAAAAGCCCGTGCTCATGCCGCCGACGTCGACCCAGTGCGCGCGCACGATGGCGAAGGCGCGCAACAACCCGTCGAAAAACACCGGCGTGAACACGCAGACATTGTTCAGATGCTGGCCCGCCACGCGCTGATGGTTGGTCACAAGCGCGTCGCCCGGCGCAAAACCATTCCTGCCGTAACGCGCCACCGCGTCCTTGATCACGACGCCGAGGTCGGCGACGAAATGCGAGACGCCTCCGACGTTCTGGCAAATCAACCGCCCATCCACATCGACAAGCGCGCAGCAAAAATCCTGCACCTCGTAGATCATCATATTGTAGGAGGTCCGCTGCAAATCGACGGCCATGTCGGCGGCGATGGCGGGAAGAGCGTTGCGCAACACTTCGAGCGTGACGGGGTCGAGTTTTTTCACGGCGTTCGCGCTCATGACGCCGCTCCCACCGCGACGACAAGCTCGCCCGAAACCGCCACGCTCAGGCGGTCGCCCGCGAATATGATCGTCGTCGAGGCGTATTCGCCGATGGCGGCGGGACCATCGATCACTGCGCCGGCGCGCAAATCCTCCCGTTCGAACACCGGGCACCGCGCCGCCCCGTCCGACGCCGAGAAAACGATATCGCGGTATTCACGCGGCTCGGCGCGCCCGCCGCCTGGAGCGATCGCCGGAAAGGCCGAGCGCTCGCGCCGCGCCCGCGCGGTCAGCCGTAGATTGACGATTTCCACAGCTTCATCGACGGCCTGATGGCCAAAACGGCGCTGGTGCGCCATGTCGAAAGCGGCGCGAAACGCCTCGCGGCCGCCGCGCGTGAAATCCTCCGCGCCGATGGGCGTTTGAATTGGAAATTCCTGCCCGGCGTAGCGCATGTCGAGATAGCGTTCGAACGACATCTGGTCCGGCGACGCGCCTTCGGCGGCCAGCAACGCGCGCGCCTCGTCGATCATCGCGGCGAAAATAGCTTCCATCGCATCAAGCCCCGCGTCCGCCAAAGCGCGGTAATAGGTGCGCACATAGTCATGCCTGTTGTCGGCGAGCAACATGCCAAGCGCGGAAAAATGCCCGGGAGCGCGCGGAACAACGACCGTCGGCAAATGCAATTCGCGCGCGATGGCGCAGGCGTGCAAAGGCCCCGCGCCGCCGAACGACACCATGGCGAAATCGCGGGGATCGTAACCACGGCCGACCGAAACCGAGCGCACCGCAACCGACATTTCCGCGACGGCGATATGGATAATGCCGAGCGCCGCCTCCTCAATCGTGAGCCGCATCGGCGCCGCGATCTTCGCCCGGATGGCCTGCCGCGCGGCTTCAACATCCAGCCGCATTTCGCCGCCGAGAAACCGATCCGCGCCAAGCCGTCCCAACACGACATTCGCGTCGGTCACGGTCGGCTCCACGCCGCCCTGCCCGTAACACACGGGGCCGGGATGCCCGCCCGCGCTGCGCGGTCCCACCTTGAGACCGCCGACTTCGTCAAACCACGCGATGCTGCCGCCGCCCGCGCCGACCTCCACGATATCCACGACGGGCAGCATCACGGGATGCCCCTGCGCCTTGCCGCCGAT
>JANYDZ010000445.1 GCA_025363375.1 Hyphomicrobiales bacterium | reverse complement strand
GGGACGGCGGCCCTCCGGGTCCATTCCGTCTTGGTCTTCGCCGCGCCCGCTGGCGCTCTGCATAGGCGATTGGGCTGACATGAATCTGATCGTTGATGCGGACCCCCAGGCTGGAAAGCGTTACCCGCCGGAGAATCCAAGATTGCGCCTTGCGTCAACGCGGATCAAGGAAAAAAGTTGCATTCTATGTGGTTTTTTCGGGGCGCGCGCGCCGCGGACTGAACAGCCCCGACCCCTTCGCCACGAGAATTCCGGCTTCGTCGCGGATTTCGCCCTCGCAGAAAATCAGCGTTTTGCCGGCGCGCAGCACGCGCCCCTCGCCAGTCAGGCGTCCGCGCCCGGGCGACAGAAACGCGATTTGCATGTCCAGCGTCATGACCCCGTAATCCTCGCCCAGCGTCGAGCGCGCCGCGCCTGAGAGCGCGCTGTCGAGCATGGTCATCAGCAGGCCGCCGTGGGCGGCGTTGGCGCTATTCTCCAGATGCGGTTCGACCACGACATGACTATGCGCCGTGCCGTCCCCGCCGATGGTTCGTCCGATCGCGCAATGTTTCAGGAACGGCGCGACGGCGCGGGTTTTCGTTTCGCCCGCCATGTCACATCTCGATCGGCAGGCCGGCGTAATTCTCGGCGAGCAGTTTGCGGCCGGAAACCGAACCTGTGATCGTCTGCAATTCCGCGATCTGGCGACGCACGTCGAAGGCGCTGGCGTCGGGCATGGTGTGCAGCATGGAGGTCATCCACCAGGAGAAATGTTGCGCGCCCCAGACGCGGCGCAGGCATTTTTGCGTGTAGGCGTCGAAGAGATCGGTCGCGCCGCGCTTGTAGAAAGCCGTAAACGCCTTCGCCAGCACGTAGACGTCGGAGATCGCGAGATTCATGCCCTTGGCGCCCGTCGGCGGCACGATATGGGCGCTGTCGCCGGCCAGAAACAGCCGCTCGGCGCGCATCGGCTCGGTGACATAGCTGCGCATTTCGATGACGCTTTTCTGCGTGATCTTGCCCATGCTGACTTCAAGCCCTTCGTGCTTGCCGAGGCGGGTGCGGAATTCGTTCCAGATGCGGTCGTCGGACCAGGCGTTCTCGTCCTCGTCCGGCGGCACTTGCAGGTAGAGGCGCGAGACCTTCGGCGAGCGCATGGTGAAGAGCGCAAAGCCGCGCTGGTGATGGCAATAGAGCAATTCATGGTTGGCGGGGGGAGCGTCGACAAGAATGCCGAGCCAGCCGAAGGGATAGACACAATCATAGTCCTGGCGGCCCTTTTGCGGGAAATCCCGGCGGGCGACGCCGTGGAACCCGTCGCAACCCGCGATGTAATCGCAGGCGAGCGCGTGGTCGGCGCCGTTCTGGCGGTAATGTATCGTCGGCTTGTCGCCGTCGATCCCGTCGAAGGACCGGACCTCGGCCTCGAATTCGATCGGCACGCCCGCCGCCAGATTGACGGCGACCATGTCCTTGACCATTTCCTGCTGGCCATAGATGTACACGCGCCGGTTGATCAGCGCCTGCATGTCGACGCGGTGGCGCTCGCCGTTGAAGATCAACTCGATCCCGTCATGGGGCAGGCATTCCTGGCGCAGGCGCTCGCCCATGCCGGTCTCGTTGATGAGATCGACGGAGCCCTGCTCCAGCAGGCCCGCGCGCAGACGCGTTTCCACGTAGGGCCGGCTGCGCGATTCCAGCACAACAGAGGAAATCCCCTGCAAATGCAGCAGTCTCGCGAGCATCAACCCGGCGGGGCCGGCGCCGATGATTCCAACCTGTACGCGCATAAACAGCTCCCGAAATATGCCCGACCATAACCGCGCGGGCAGGCCCGCACAATGTGGCGCAACGCGCTTGTTGGCGGCGCGCGCCGATTGCGCCTTCGCCGCTTTGCTCTATGTAGGGCGATGCGCGCGCGGGCGGAAACAATGCGACGGCTGATCCTTGAAGAACCTGTGTCCCAGGCCGCCGTGTGGGGCCGCCGGCTTGCGACATTCGCGCTGGCGCTGGCGTTGATGGCCCTGCTCATCGCGCGCGATCTGCGCGTCGAGGCGTCGTCGACGCTCGCTGTTTTCGGCGCGGCGCTCCTGTGCGCCGGACTCGGCCTGTTGTTCGCCGGCGCCGGCGCGGCGGTCATCTGGCGCACGGGCCGGCGCGGCATCGGGCTCGTCGTCGCCGCCTGCCTGATGGCGGCGCTGCTGCTTGCCTGGCCCTGCTATCTCGCGGTGGAGGCGATGCGGCTGCCGCTGCTCAACGATGTCTCAACCGACGTCATCGACCCGCCGGAATTCGCGCGATCCTCGCGGGCGCTGGCCGCGCGCGGTGCGATCGAGCATGGTCCGGTGCCGCTCGCCACGCGGGAGGCGCAGCGCAACGCCTATCCCGCCGTGCAGCCGATCCTGCTTGATTTTGAAGCCGACGAGGCCTGGACTCTCGTGCAAAAAGCCGTCGCCGCGCGCGGCTGGCGCATCATTGATCAGACCCGCCCGGGCGGGCGCTCGGGCGTCGGGCGGATCGAGGCGGTGGATCAGACCTTGCTGATGGGGTTTTTCGACGACATCACCATCCGGCTGCGCCCTCTGGCCGGCCAGACCCGCATCGACGTGCGCTCGGCCTCGCGCATCGGCCGGCACGATTTTGGCGCCAATGCGCTGCGCATCCAGCGCTTCGCGCAGGAAGTGCAAGCCCAGCTCGACGATCGCTAGGCTGGATTATTGGACCGCGCTGTAGCTTGCTTCCAGCGTCGCGGGACCCGCCGCGTCGACGCGCCCACGCGCGCAGAGATCCTCGAGGTGCGCCAGGACGGAGAGCGAGGCGGCCTTCTTCAATTTTTCGTCCAGCCCGATGTAAAGCTTCTCGACGATGGCGGGAATCGTGCGGTGCCCCGATTGAATGGCGCTGAAAATCGTCGCCTCGCGCAGGCGCCTGTGATTGACGAGGCCGCGCAGAAACCGCTGGGGATCGGCGACAGGCGCGCCGTGGCCGGGCCAATAGACCGCCTCGGAGCGGGCGCGCAGTTTCTCCAGCGACGCCATGTAGTCGCTCATGACCCCGTCGGGCGGCGCGACGATGGTCGTCGACCAGGCCATGACGTGATCGCCGGAAAAAAGCGCGTTTTCATCCTCCAACGCAAAGCACAAATGGTTCGACGCGTGGCCGGGCGTGTGGACCGCGGCGAGCGTAAAGCCCGCGCCTTGCAAAATCTCGCCGTCTTTCATCTCGTGATCGGGGACGTGCTCGAAATCATGGCCTGCGTCGAGACGGCCCGAGGGCGCGTTTTCAATCGCGACATGACGCGCGCAACCGAAAATCGGCGCGCCGGTCGCGGTCTGCAAAGCGCGCGCGGCGGGCGAGTGATCGCGGTGCGTGTGCGTGACGAGAATATGGGCGAGCGTTTCGCCCTTGAGCGCGGCGAGGATGGTCTCGACATGCGCGGGGTTTTCCGGGCCGGGGTCGATATAGGCCACAGCGCCCTTGCCGACGATGTAGCCGCAGGTGCCGGTGTAGGTGAAAGGCGAGGGATTGGGCGACACCAGCCGGCGGATCAGCGGAGAAACCTGCTCGACAAGTCCGGCGGGGACATTCCCGCGGTTGTATTCGATGTCGTCGCCGGCGGCCATTGCGTGATCCTGATTGCGCCCGCCGTCCTTAACGCATCGCGAGGCCGCGCGCACCCGCCATAAAGGCAAAGCGCCGCAATGCCGGGCGAAAGCGTCAACCGCGCAGGCAAGGCCGCTTCAGTCCACGCGAAATATCCGGGGTCATTGGCGCCGCTTTCAAGCCCATATTCCGCCGCTTTTCGCAATCAATCATTCGAAAATAAAATTGAAAACAGAAATTGCGCGATTGCCGCGAACAGGACGGGAATTGTTAAGGTAAATTTTGAGTTATTCCCGCTGCCCCCCGGCTGCGTCTATATGTTGCCGGTCACCCGACGGGCGGCAAACCGAGCCCGACTTCTCCAGGACCTATCATGGCGCAGACCCCCGTCACCAACCTCCAGGCCTCGCTCACCCTGACGCAGTTCATCAACACGCAGGGCGTTTTTCCCCCGCGCGGCGGTTTCGGTGTCGGGCCTTACCTTGGATCCCTCGGGATTTTCGCCGGCTTGCCCAGCACTTTTGCGTTTCCAGCAGACGGGCAATTGCTGGCGATTCAGCAAAACGTGGCGTTGTTCTCGTTGCTGGGCGCCAATTATGGCGGCAATGGCACGACGAATTTTGCGCTGCCCGATCTCAACGGCGTCGAACTCATCGGCTCGGGCCAGGGCGCGGGTCTCGCCAACTACGCCGTTGGCCAGCAGACGGGGGCGGCCAGCACAATTCTCACCCAGTCGCAGTTGCCGGCCTTTCTGCTCGGCTCCAGCGCGCCGGTGAACAATTACCAGCCCTCGCTGGCGGTCACCTATGTCATCAACACCACGGGCGTTTTTCCGAGCGGCAATCTGACGCTTGATTCCATTGGCGTGATCTCCGCCTTCGCCGGCAATTTCGCGCCGGGCGAGGGAACCGGCGGCGGCGAATTGCCCTGCGACGGGCGCTTGCTGCTCATCAACGATTATTCAGCGCTGTTCGCGCTGATCGGCACGACCTATGGC
>JANYDZ010000440.1 GCA_025363375.1 Hyphomicrobiales bacterium | reverse complement strand
GCCAAGCACTTCGCCGTCGCCCGCGTCGGGGGTCAGCAAACCGCAGATGAGGCGTATGGTCGTCGTTTTGCCCGAACCATTGGGACCGAGAAAGCCGACAATTTCGCCGGCGCCCACCCGCAGCGTCACATTGTCGACCACGGCGCGCGCGCCGAAACGTTTGGTCAGGCCATGAACGTCGATAACGTTCATGGCTTTTTCCCCGGCAACGTCACATCGACGATCTGGCCCGGCTGCAGACGCAGCGCCGCCTCGCCCTCCGGCCGCGCTTCAATGAGGTAGACGAGTTTTTGCCGGCTCTCCAGCGAGTAGATCACCGGCGGCGTGAATTCCGGTTCGGGCGCGATATAGCTCACGACGGCCGTTGTGCCCGCGCCGCAGCCCTCGCAGCGCACGTTGAGCGCGCCGCCGATCGACAGCGAGGAGAGCAAAGCTTCCGGCACATAAAGTTTGAGTTTGATGGCCCCGTCCGGCAACAGCGAGACAATGGGCGCCGCGGGGCCCGAGATTTCGCCGGGGCGACGGATGACGTCGGCAATGCGTCCGCCGGCCGACGCGGTGATCGTGCGTTGTGACAATCGCCACCGCGCCTGATCCATCGCGGCCTGCGTCTGCGCGACGCGCCGTTCGGCGGAGATGATTTCCTGCTCACGCGCCGGCAGACGCGCCACCGCCAGATTGGCCGATATTTCGCCCACATGCGCGGTCGCGACATCGCTGGCGGTCTGCGCTTGATCCAGCTCCGTCTGTGTGGAGACGCCGCGTCCGGCAAGGTCGCGCCGCCGTTCCAGGGTGCGTCTTGCGTCGCGCATTGTCGCTTCGGCGGCGCGCAGGTTCGCCTCAATGACGGCGATTTCCTCCGGCCGGCGGCCGCGTTTGAGATTGTCGAGTTCGGCGTTCGCCTGTCCCAGCCGCGCTTCCGTGTCCCTGAGGGAAATTTCGGCGTCGGCCTTCTCGGTGGTCGCGACAATGTCGCCGGCCTGCACGCGGCTGCCGCGGCGCACGCGCACGGCGTCGACGCGCGCCACGTCGATGGGCGCGAGATTGACATATTCGCCTTCCACATAGCCGACGGCGGCCGGCAGGGGCGGCGCGCAGGACGCCAGCAGGGAGGCGATGAAGCCGATGGCGCAGAGCGTTTCCATGAACATGGGCGATTCTCCAAAACCGCCTCCCGAGCCGCACGCGCCGCCGGTCGGGGAAATTTTGCGGTTCAGGCACGTTACGCGACCACCGGCGCTTACTCCAGCAGGCTTCGCGCCTGCATCGCCTCCGCGATCATTTTGAAGTCACGGCCGCTGACCGCGAGCAGACCGAAGCGAAATTGATAACCCCAGTTCTTGTTGCCGGTCGTGAAGTCGAGCGCATCGAGCAGCGGCCTGATGGGCGACTCCTGCGCGTCAGCCCAATCGACATCGCGGCGAAACGGGCGGAAACCGCCGCCCATGTCAAATTGATAGGGCTCGCCGTCGCGCGCTGTTCCGATGGCGGTGAACGCCTGTAGAGGGTCCTTGCCGCCAAACGCCCTGGTTGGCGAATAATATGCGACGCCATGGCCGGGTTGCACACGGCGCAAGGGCGCCGCCTTGCCGTGGCAGACCTGCATGAAGCCTTCCGCGCGGCCTCGCCGTACGTGATCGGCGCTGGCGACGGCGATCCAGTATCCGGACATGCTGGTCTCCCCCTCTCAACCCGGCGCGAAGACGCGCAGGCGATGGCCATCGGGGTCAAGCGCGACGAAGGTGCGTCCGAAGTCGAGATCGACGGGCGCTTGCGCGATTTTCAATCCGCGCGCGCGCCAGTCCGCGAAGGCCGCGTCAACGGCGCTCTTGTCCGCGACTGCGACGGCCAGTTCAGCGCCGCCGACATTGTTTGCCTCCGGCTTCACGTCGTGGCGCGCCCACAGGCCGAGCATCAGACCCCCGTCGAGCGCGAACATGACGAAATTGGGCGACGCTTCCACCGGCTTGCGGCCCAGCAGTTCGGTATAGAACGCGCCGCTGATTGCGGGGCTGTCGACGTAGAGAATGACAAAATTCGGGGTGGGCATGACCTGTCTCCTGTGTTGAGGCAGGGCGACCTTATGAGACGCTATTGCCAAATTATGGCAGTAGTCTTCACGGGGCCGGCGCAATTCCTTCACGCTCCCGCCACTCCCTCAGCATGGCCTGACGGCGGCGCGGGTAGCGAATGTCGATCACCGCCATGTCAAAAATCCGGTCGGCGCGAAAGTGCCTGAAGTCCTGGCGCAATTCGCAAAAGGCGACGATGACGCACGCGTGATCGAAAAAACCAAGCGCGAAAGGCCAGATGGCGCGCTGTGTTCGCGCGCCCTCGCTATCCCCATAGGCGATGGCGAGTTTGCGCTCGGCGCGAATGGCCTTGCGAACAACGGCAAGATCAACTTTGCCCTCGACAAGGCTTTTGCCCGGCCCAACCAGCAGCGCGGAGGCGTCGAGTTCCTGGCGCAGTTCGTTCGGCAGCACGGCGGCGATCTTCGCCAGCGCATTGCGGGCGGCGTTCGCCAGCAAGCCATCGCCGCGCTCGCCCACCCAGCGCGCGCCCAGCGCCAGCGCCTCGATTTCTTCGGGCGAGAACATCAATGGCGGCAGCATGAAACCGGGCTTCAACACATAGCCGAGTCCGGGCTCCCCTTCGATAGGGGCGCCCTGCGCCTGCAGGGCCGCGATATCGCGGTACAGGGTGCGGATGCTGACGCCGGTCTCGCCCGCCAGGGTCAGTCCGGTGACCGGGCGGCGGTGGCGGCGCAGAACCTGCAACAGGTCCAGCAGGCGTTCGGAACGGGACATGCGGCCTCCAGGCGAATGACCTATCGTGCCATAAACCGGCGGGCGCCGCATTCTGTCCACCCAGAAGCATTGTCGAGGCCATTCCTTCGTGCAAAAACATCATCTAACAAACAAACGACGCGGGGCAGAGAAATGAACGAGGAACCGCGGCGCCGGCCACCCGATGCGGCGTCGCACACGCGCGTCATCGCGAGCGGCGCGGAGGCGCTACGCCGGGCGCGGGCTTTGGCGCCGGCCTTGCGTGAACGTGCGCGCCAGACCGATCTGGACCGCCGCGTGCCCGACGCCAATATTGCGGCGATTCTGGAACAAGGGCTCTTTCACCTCGCGTCGCCCAAGGCGTTTGGCGGCTCGCAACTGGGACTGAACGACCTCATCGAAACTTCGGCTGAAATCGCGGCGGGATGCGGCTCGACAGGATGGGTCTATGGCGTGCTCGCGGGGCACAAATGGCTGCTGAGCCTGTTTCCGGTGGAAGCGCAGCGCGAGGTTTTCGGGGACCCCGCCGCGCTCGTCGCCTCCGTCGTGCGGCTTGGCGGCGATCGCCCCAGCCGCGTCGCCGGCGGCTATCTCATCCGCGACGCCGTCGGCAAATATTGCAGCGGCATCGATCACGCCAAATGGATTTTGCTGGGCGTGGGCGTCGAGAACGGCGACGATCCGCCGGAAGCCCGTTATCTGCTCGCGCCAAAGTCGGATGTCGAAATCATCGACGATTGGCATACCGTCGGCATGCGCGGCACCGGCAGCCGTTCGTTGCGCGTCAAAGAGGCCTTTGTGCCGGAATACCGCAGCGTGGCCATCGCCGATCTCGCGCGCGGCGCTTCTCCCGGCGCCGCGCATCACAACGCGCCGCTGTATCGCGCGCCGTTTCCGCAGGTCTTGCCGCTGACGCTGGCGGGCGTGCCCGTCGGCATCGCGCGCGCGGCGTTGAACGTGTTCGTCGAAAATCAGAAGGTGAAAATGTCGGGTTGGCCCGAACAGCAGATCGGCGAGCAATCGGCGTCCTTCGTGCGGATCAGCTGGGCGGGCGGCGATGTCGCGGCGGCGGCGGCTTTGCTGCGCGTCGATTGTCTCGAAATGGACGCCTGCGCCGATGGCGCGGCGACATCCCCCTTCGATCGCGCGCGCTACATCAGGGACATCGCGTGGGCGGGGCAGCAATGCCGACGCGCGGTGAACAACCTCTATGAAGCCGCCGGCGGCAGCGCAACCTACGATACATTCGAGTTGCAACGCATATGGCGCGACGTCAACGCCGCGACGGCGCATAATTCCTTTGTGCGCGACCGGGCCGGCGGCATGTTTGGCCGCGCGGCGCTCGGACTGCCGCCGGGCAAATTCGACAAGATCGGACATTGAGAACGAAGTCAGGCCCGGCGCAATTGCGGCATCAGCCGGAAGGCGTTCTCGTTGTCGACGATGTTCATGCGCGCCGCGTCAAAATACATTTTCAGGCCTTCGACGGATTTCGTCGCGGCGCGGAAAGGAAAATCGCTGCCGAAAACAAGTTGCGAGATGGGCACAAGCGTCGTCAACGCGGCCAGCGGCGCGGGATGCGCGATGATCGCGGTGTCGTAGTGAAAGCGCCGCAGTTCCGAAACCACGCCTTCGGAAGTGAAGGACGCATAGCGTTTGTCGCTGTTGGGCAGATTGTTGAACCGCTCGACCAGAAAGGGCATGGTGCCGCCTCCGTGCGAAAAGATGAATCGGATCCTTGGAAAGCGCGCGGAGGCGCCGGAAAAAATCAGACTTGCGATCGCGCGCGTTGAATCCGTCGAATATTCGATCAGCGACGGCCCGATGTCGGGCATGACGTTGACGCAGCAATTGGCGGCGCCGGGATGCACATGCGTCGCCGCGGCGCGGGCGTTGAGCGCTTCGAGCACAGGCGTGAACTCCTTCGCGCCCGGCCATTTGTCGCCATAGCTCGTCATCAGCGTGACGCCGTCGGTCTTCAGCGCGTCGAAGGCATATTCGATTTCGCGCACGCTTTCGTCCACGAACGGCATCGGCAGCGTCGCCATCATGCCGAAGCGGCCGGGGAAATCGCGCCGCAAGGCCGCGGCGTATTCGTTGCATTCGCGCGCGACGCGCACGGCGTCGTCCTTGCCCAGAAACGCGACGGAGGGCGTGGTGACGCCAAGCATCGCCGTCGTCACGCCCGCCTTGTCCATTTCCTCAAGCGATCTTTGCGGCGTCCAGTTGAGCGTCGGTCCCTCGCCGAGATTGACCTTGCGCAAAGCCTCCTTGTAGGCCGGCGGGGCGACGTGATGATGAAAGTCGACGCGCGGCTGCGGCGTTTGCGCGATTGCCGGCGCGGGAAAGCGCGCGAGGCTTCCAGCGGCGACGGCGGAGGCGATGAAACGCCGCCGGTCAAGATTGTGTGGAACCGCGCAAGGACACGAGCCAGGCATTTCAATCTCCCGATTTAATCGAGCGGCAGGCCAAGCATGGTCTGAATCTGGTTCCGCACGGGCTTCGGCGTCGCCAGCACCTGCTGGACAATCTCCTGCACGCGCCCGCCCGTCAGCGGATCGATCTCGGCGTTGAGCCTCGCCGCCTCGGCCAGAAAAGCCTCGTTCTTCATGGCGGCGTCGAACGCGCGGCGGAGGATTTCGACGCGGGCGGCGGGCACGCCGGGCGGCGCCGCGACGGGCCGCGCCGGCGCCACCGCGAAGGACATGAACTTCGCGACCGGCTCGCGCGCCGGATCGCCCTTCACGAGGTCGGTGAAGAGGGGCACGTGGGGCAGCTCCGGTTCCTTGCGCAATCCCGTCTGGATCAGCACGTTGAGCTTGTTGTTGCGAATCGCGTCCTGCGCCG
>JANYDZ010000426.1 GCA_025363375.1 Hyphomicrobiales bacterium | reverse complement strand
GCGCGCGCTTCATCGGCGTTTCACTCATGAGGAAGCTCCCGAGCGTTCACCAGGGACGTCGTCGGCTGGGACGTCGTCGGCTTGCGCCTTCGCCAGCGGGATGCACAATGACCAGAATTGGGGAGAAATCCAATGGCCAAGGAAAAACGCGCGATATTCCGCAAATTGCTCGCGGGCGGGCCAATGATTGTGGCGCCGGGCGCGGCCGACGTGCTCGCGGCGCGCTTCATTGAGGCCGCCGGCTTTTCCGCCGTCTATATGTCGGGCTCTCTGCAACACAAAATGTCCGGCTATCCCGACGTCAACGTGCTCACCATGTCGGAAATGGCCGAGACCGCCGCGCGCGTCGCCAACGCGCTGTGCGTGCCCGCCATCGCCGATGGCGAGACCGGCTTTGGCGTCGGCGTCAACGTGACGCGCACGATCCAGGAATATGAACGCGCCGGCGTCGCCGCCATTCATATCGAGGATTCGACGGTGCCCAAACGCCCTGCCCTGCTTGGCTTTGATTCGCCGACCGTCTCGACGCCGGAATTCGTCGACAAGATCAAACGCGCGCTCGACGCGCGCCTCGACGCCTCCCTCGTCATCATCGCCCGCAGCGAACTCACGGGCGACTTCAGCCGGAAGAGCGACCGCCTCCAGCAAGCCGTCGAATCCGGCGCGGACGCTTTCTGGTTCAGCACCAGCGACGAGGCCGAAATGAAGACGCTCAACGACCGGTTGAAGCGTCCGGGAGTCGGCGTTCTGCCGGGCGACATGACCACGGCGGAATATGAACGGCGGGGCGCGCGCATGGGCGTGCTGCCCGCCGCCATGGCGATCGCCGCGCTGACAGCCCAGCGGGGAATGTTGGCCGCCCTGAAAGAGAGCGGCACGCCGCAAGCCTGGTTCGCCGCCCAGCCGGACTTCAAGGCTGGCGCGGCGTTCTACCAGAAGCTCGGGATGGACAAGCTTTGAAACGCGCGCGGATGAAACACGCTCGGATTGACAGGTTTCGCGCGCTGTTCCAACGTGTTTTATGATCTGCCGCCCGCCCGCAAGGGCGGCCGCGAGGAGGGATTGATGAGACTTGGCTACTTTACAATGCCGATGCACCCGACGCACCGCAACTGGACGGAAACCCTCGAAGAGGACCGCGAGGCGATTATTTTCGCCGACAAGCTCGGCTATCACGACGCCTTCGTGGGAGAGCACCTTACCGATTCCGTCGAGAACGTCAGCAATTCCATGCTGTTTCTCGCGACGCTGATTCACGCGACCAAAAACATCAAACTCGCGACCGGCACCACCAATCTCTCGCAGACCCATCCCGTGCTGGTGGCGACCCACGCCGCCATGTTCGACCACATGGCCAAGGGGCGTTTCATTCTGGGCATCAGCCCCGGCGGCATCCGTTCGGACACCGAAGCGCTGGGAAATCTCGACAAGGACCGCAACAAGATGTTCGAGGATTCGATCAACGTGATCCTCGAAATCTGGGCCCGCGAGGCGCCCTACGACATCGATTTTGAGGGCAACCCCTACAAGGTGACGACGCGTACGAGCATGTACCTGGAAAAGGGTCTCGGCATCATGGGCAAGCCTTGGCAATCGCCGCGTCCCGAAATCGTCGGCACGGTGGTCGCGCCTTTCTCCAAGGGCGTCACGGCCATGGGCAAGCGGGATTTCCATCCGCTTTCCGCCAACTTCCTGCTGAAGAAGTGGGTCAAGACCCATTGGGCCAATTACGCGGAGGGCAGGCTGGCCGTGGGCGCGACGCCCGACGCGAACGACTGGCGCATCGCGCGCACGATTTTCGTTTGCGACGACGAAAAGACGGCGCGCGCCTATGGCCGCGACGACGCCAACTCGCCCTATCGCTTCTACTACGATCAGCTCGGCTTCAAATTGAAGCGCGGCGGGCGCGGCGGGGTGTTCAAACAGCACCGCGATCAGCCGGACGAGGAGCTGACCACCGATTACATCCTCGACAATTGCGTGATGTACGGCGGCGTCAACAACATCGTCGACCAGATTCTCGCCATGCGCGAAGAGGTCGGCGATTTCGGCGAACTCGTCTACGCCGGCATGGACTGGGTGGATGAAAAACTGGCGAAACGCTCGCTGGAGCTGATGGCGACGCAGGTCATGCCGCGCGTGAACGCGGCCATCAAAAAGTCCATGGCCGCGTGAAGGCGCCCTCTTCGTCCTCCCCCTGACAGCGTCGGACTCCAGCCGCTACTGCGGCATCACAGTCCGCGCCAGATCGACGGCGGTCTGCGGCAAAGCGTACATGTCGCGCACGATCCTGGCGAGATCCTCGCCGCGGATCGGATCGATATCGAGACCCTGCCGCGTCACAAGCTCGATAAACTCGGGATCCGCCAGCGCCTTCGCGTAAGCCGCGCGTATGGCCTCGACACGCTCCTTCGGCGCGCCCGGTCCCATGAACGAGGGAAAACCGGTCGCGGAGGGCGCGGCGATCACTTCAAGCGCCTGACGGGCTCCCGGCGTCCTGGCCAGATCAAGCCCCAGCGGCACCTCGGCGGGCACCCCCCGCGCCTTTTCGACGCCAAGCTGCACGAGAACCTGAACCTTGCCCTCCCTGAGCCATTGCAACTGACGCCCGCTGTTGAGCGCCGCCCAGGTGAAGCCCACCTTTCCCTGCAATTCGCCGCGCTCGATGGCGTAGTCAACCTCGCCAACGCTCGCGTAGCCCGTCACCACCTTGAACTTCGTGCCGGCGAATTTGTTGAGCGCGTTGGGAAACACCGCCGTGTCCTGCCCCGCGCTGGTGGCGCCGATCACCAACTCGCGCTCCATCGCGTCTTGAATCGAGCGCGCCGGCGTCGCCTCCTTCCACGCGATTCCCACCGACACGGTGCGCGCGGTGGAGCCGATCCAGTTGAATTTTACCGGATCGAAATTCGCCTGCGGCATCTTCAGCATGGGCGCGAGCAAAAAGCCGCGCGTAATGAAGCCCCACACGGTCCCATCCTGCGGCGCTATGGAATAAATGTAGTTCGCCGCCTTGATGCCGCCGGCGCCGGGCATGTTGGAGACGATCATATTCGGCGCGCCGGGCATATATTTCTTCATCACCTGCGCCAGCGCGCGCGGATAGGTTTCAACAGCGCCGGCGTTCTCGCCCGTGCCGACGATCATTGTGACGGTCTTGCCGCGATAGAAGTCCTCGACCGATTGCGCATGGGCGCCAAAGCAGGACGCCGCCGCGAAGAACGCCGCCGAAATACTTGCCGCCGCTTTCATTCCCGCCTCCTTCAACGCGCGCGGCGCGCCTTGCCGTCCGCGTCAATGTCAATTCCATAGTCGGCGATCGCGGCGTCCCGCGACACATAGCCCGCGTCGAGATCGCGCTGGATCAGGCTCAGCGCGCGTTCGCGCGGCGCCCCGTATCCTCCCCCGCCGCCGGTCTCGACGAACACGAGATCGCCGGCCGCCAGCTCAAGTCCCTTTTCCTTGCCGACAGGCCGCGCCGCGCCTGTCGCCGCCGGCACAATGGAAAACCGGCCCGGCTTGCCCTCGCGCCCGCCCTGCGTTCCCCACGGCGGAAATTTCGTGCGGTCGAGGTTTGTTTGCAACCTGCAGGAGCCAAGCATGCGATAGACCTTCCTGAATCCGAGGCCGCCGCGATATTTTCCCGCGCCGCCGGAATCCGCGCGCAGCGAAAACTCCTCGATTCGCATGGGCAATTGCGTTTCTTGCAACTCCAGCGGAATGACGCGCGTATCGCCGTGCGCCATGGTGCGAAACGGCCCCGCGCCGTCATGCGTGGCGCAGGCGCCCCAACCGCCATGACCGGAATCATGCGAGTCGAAATATTTTCCATCGGGCTTTTTGCCGAAGAAACGCACGCCCGAATGGGTGCCGAAATGCCCGCCGGGCACGCGCAGCGGCAAAGCTTTTTCGAGCGCCTTGATGACGGCGTCGATCACCGTTGGAAACGGCGTCGAATAATTGCCCATGGGCGCGGCGGAGTTGGCGCTCAGAATCTTGCCCTGCGGCAGAATGAGTTTCAACGGTCGAAACGTGCCCTCGTTCGCCGCCTCGCCGGCGCCCAGAATATATTTGAACGCCACGCGCGCCGTGGTTTGCCCGCCGCCGAACCAGCCCGAGTTGATCGGCCCTTTCACCTGATCGGCAAGGCCCGTGTAATCGATGGTAAGCTCGTCGCCCTTCACGATCGCTTTCACGCGGATCGGCAGGGGATCGTCGCTTGTCCGGTCGTTGTCGAGAAAGGTCTCGTGCGCATATTCGCCGTCCGGCATGGCGCGAATCACCGCGCGCGCCGCGGCTTCCGATTGATCCAGAATGATGGAGACCGCGCGCAGAAACGTCGGCGCGCCGTAGCGCTCAACCAGCGCCGCCGTCAGATCGCGGCCAAGCAAACAGCCAGCGAGCTGCGCCGCGATGTCGCCGAGCAATTGCCCGGGCAGACGCGTGTTGTTCTCGATGATGCGGTAGACTTCCTCGATGGGCTCGCCATTCGACCACAGCTTGATGGAGCGCAACTGCAAACCCTCCATAAAGATATCGGTTGAGTGCGGCACGCATCCGCCAATGTCGATCCAGTGCACGTTGATGGCGAAGAAGCCGATCAGCGCGCCGCGCCCGGCGTCCGCGAACACCGGCGTATACATCACGGTGTTGTTGAGGTGCTGGCCCTGCACCGCCGCGTGATTGCACAGGATCACGTCGCCGTGACGCAGGCGTTCCCGTCCATAGATTTGCAACCCGTCGCGCACCGCCATGCCCACGGAATCCGCTACGAAAGGCGGCATCCCGCCCGTGCATTGCGCCACCAGCATGCCTTCGGAATCCGCCAGCCCAACGGCGAAATCGTTGTATTCATAGATATAGGGGCTGAACGCCGTGCGCTTGATGTTCGCGTCTATCTGATTGGCGATCGACACGAGGCCATAGCGGATGACCTCCAGCGCAATGGGATCGACCGCGGCGATATCGACGGCGCTTTCCATGCGTCAGCTCCCGATGCTGATGCGGATTTCCCGCAACGCCCCGATCTCGAATGTATCGGCGGGCCACACCAGCGTCGTCGAACCGTATTCCTCGATCAAAGCCGGTCCCTTCGCCCTGAAGCCGATGACGAGCGCGTCGCGGTCGTAAACCGTCGCGTCGACGAGCCCGCCGGCGCTGGCGAAAAACACCTTGCGCGTCGTGACGGGCGCCGGTTTTGCCGCCGCGCGCGGCAGGCGCCCGAGATCGGGGCGCCGCCGCCGCGCGAAAGCCGAGAGATGCGCGGCTTGAATCTCCGCGGGCGCCTTCGCGTCCGCGTGGCCGTAACGCCGCTCGTAGTCGCGGTCGAAGGCTGCGCGGACCGCGGCCGCGCCTGCAAGCGGGTCAACGGGCGTTTTGATGTTGTGGCGCTGTCCGACATAGCGCATTTCCAGATGATGTTCGAAGATCACTTCCGCCGCGCCAAACTCTTCCGCCAGCGCCTTGCGGGCCTCGTCCTCCATGTCCTCGAACAGGGCGCGCGCGGCGGCGGCCGTGTCTTCCTCGAGCCGCCCCGTGAATGTTTTGGACGCGTCGATCCGCGCGTCCGCAAGCAACATGCCGATGGCCGAGAAATTGCCGGGCTCCGGCGGAACGACGACGGTGGGGATCGAAAGCTCCCGCGCCAGCGCGCCGCCATGCAAGGGTCCGCCGCCGCCGTAACAAAACAGCGCGAAATCGCGGGGATCAAGGCCGCGCTCTATGGATATCTGCTTGATGGCGCCGCCCATGATCGCGGTCGATACCGAAAGAACGCCTTCCGCCATGCGCGCCAGGCCATTCTCGCCGCGATAACCCAGACGTTCGGCGATAACGCCGATGGCGTCATGCGCGCCCTTCATGTCGAGCGTCAACTCGCCGCCGAGAAAGCGCGCGGGATTGAGACGCCCGAGCACGAGATTGGCGTCGGTGACGGTGGGCTCGACGCCGCCGCGCCCGTAACACACGGGGCCAGGCGTCGAACCCGCGCTTAGCGGCCCCACATGCAGGCGGTTCTGCGGATCGAGCCAGGCGATGGAGCCGCCGCCCTGACCGACTTCGACGATGTCTATGACGGGCGACCTGATGGGAAAGCCCTTCGCGTAGCCGCCGGCGTAGTAGATCGATTCGACGTTGAAGCGGCCGTTTTCGACGAGCGCGCATTTCGCCGTCGTGCCGCCCATGTCGAACGCGATGATGTTCTTCAGTCCGAGCGCCTCGCCATAGGCGGCGGCCCCGATGCAGCCGCCGATGGGGCCCGATTCCACCAGCGCGATCGGCTGCCGGCATGTTCGGTCGACGGAGAGCAGGCCGCCGTTGGAACCCATCATAAATAGCGAACCCTCGAAGCCCCGCTTCTCAAGATCGGCTTCCAGGGCGCGAATGTATTTATTCACCTGCGGTCCCACATAGGCGTTGGCGGCGGCTGTGGACTCGCTTTCGTATTCAT
>JANYDZ010000406.1 GCA_025363375.1 Hyphomicrobiales bacterium | reverse complement strand
GAGAAAGAGCGGCCCGGACGAGACAAAGCGCAATACGCCGACATTCACCTTGTCCGCCGCGCGGGCGGTGGCGACGCTCAGCGCGAGCGCGGCGGCGAGCAGCAGGCTGAGCGCCATGTCGAGGCGGGCGAGGGCGCGCAGACATTTCAGGACTTGGGACAATTCGGCCTCCGGGTGAAGCGGCAGACCACAGACTAAACCATCCCGGGGCGATGGGGATAGATTTTTCAGCGCCGCCGCCGCCCCGGGTCCCAGTCGAGCCGCATGGCGCCGACGCCGGCGGCGATGCTCGCGCCCGTTTGCGCCTCGACCGACAGGGGTTGCAGGGTAAAGGAATTATTGAGCCCGCCAACCAGCGCGTTGGCGCCCACGCCGACGCCCAGCGACAGCGCGCCGCTGGCGCCGATATAATCGCCCTCCAGAGCGCCCGGCCCGGGGCGCGCGGGCGCGAAGACGCCCCATACCAGCCGGCCGCGACCGGTAACTCCCAAATCAAGCCCGAAGCGCCGCACCGTGCCGTGATAGCGCTCGCGCCCGCCGCGCGCGGAGCGGAACACGCAGGCGAGCGCGCGGGACGAGGTGATGACGAGGCCGACCCCGCGCGAGACGTTGCATTCGAGCGCGCCGACGCGGGTGGCGGCGGTGGCCGGGGCCGGCAGGGCGAATGTGGCGAGGGCGAGGAGAGCGGCGGCGGATTTAACGGAGGTCATGGGCATTGCTCCAGCGACGGAACCGGCGCGGGCTCGCCGACCTCGTCACATTGTCGCAACGAGGCGGCGGTTTTCGGGTTTCAATGCGGCGATTTAGGGATGCATCGTCGCACGGAGATTTGCAAGCAATTGACATCGAGACCGTCTCCAGCAATTCGGGGAAGGTCTATGCCGTTGAAATATCGACTATATATAAATTTAATTGACTTTAGTTTACAAAACTCCAATACTGCCCAGTGTCGATCCGGGCGTCGATTTCCATGCAATGATCGACGGTTTATTGGGAGTCCGCGTGTGGCAATTACCCTGAATTCAAAGGGCTTTTTCACCAGCCCCGCCGTGGCTTCCCAAGTCAGGATCGTCTCCGCCGCCAGCGACGGGACCGCCGCCAACAACGATCCCGGCGGCGGCCTGTCGTTCAGCGCGTTTTTCGGCCAAGTCTATACGCCGGCGGTCTCGACCACCGGACGCTACATCGCTTTCAAATCGCAGGCTACAAATCTCGTCGCTGGCGACGCCAATGGTTTTCGCGACGTGTTCTGGAAGGACATGACAACGGGCGCCGTCCAGCTCGTCGATGTCGGCGCCGGCGGCGTCCAGTCGAACGCCGACGATCAGAACGACGCGCTGGCGCGTCTGACCATCTCGAACGACGGCCAGAGGGTCGCTTTCGTCGGTTCGGCCACCAATCTTGTCGCGGGCGACAGCAACGCCGTGTCCGATGTCTTCGTGCGCAACATCGCGACGGGGGTCACAACGCGCGTCTCCACCGCCACCGGCGGCGGACAGGCCAATGGCGCCAGCGCTTTTTCGGCGATTTCCGGCAACGGGCGCTACGTCGCCTTTTCCAGCAGCGCCAATAATCTCGTGGCGGGCGACGTCAACGGGCACGAGGATGTCTTCGTCAAGGATTTGCAGACCGATACGACGGTGTCCATCACCAACCCGTTCAATCAGTTTGTCGCCCGCGTCATGAACATGTCCAACGACGGCCGCTACGTGATGTTCCTGACCGACGCGGACAATATCCTGCCCGACCATCAGGGCGGCGTGTTTATCTACGACCGCGTCGCCGCCGTCTTCTCGCGCGTCGACGCGGCGAGCAACGGGACGCGGGTGACGGGCGATTCCATCCAGACGGAAAGCTACATTCTCTCCGGCGACGGGCGTCATGTCGCCTTCGTCTCCGGACAGACCGGCTGGGGGCCGGCGGACGCCAACACAGTTGCCGACGTCTACGAGAAAAACCTCGACACCGGCGTCGTGACGCTGGTCTCCGCCAACGCCGCCGGGCAGCAGATAACCACCGGCAGTTTCGTCAACTCGATTTCCGATGACGGCCGTTACGTGACCTTCAGCGCGGGAGGCAACGCTTTCAGCGGTTCGCGTCCCTTTGGCAACGACGTCAACGGCACCCAGACCTTCGTCAAGGACATGCTCACCGGCGCGCTCGTCAACATCACGCGCAACAACGGCGGCACGGATGTGCCAGGCGGCGCCGCTGTCAACGGCCAGATTTCCGGCGACGGATCGACCGTGACCTATTCGGTCGGTTACATCAGCCCGGTTCTGCCTGCCGTGCCGGTGGGCTCAACGCTTGAACTGTTCCAGACGAATGTCGCGGGCACGGGCGCCATTGGCGATCCCGGCGACAACAGGACAATCAGCGTCAAGGTCAATACGAGCGGCGCAAACTACGTCTACATGCAGCCGGGCGACACGTCCTGGGGCTTTGCCGCCGGCGTCCCGGACGGCGGCGGCAACACCAGCCTGACCATGCATCTGGCGCGGGACTATTTCGGCGACATCTACGTGTTTGGAACCGACGGCGTCAGCACGGTCAATCTGTTGCAGATGCAGGCCATTGTCGCGGCCGCCGCGGGCACGCTCGCAATCGCGGGAACGACGCGCGACAACATCATTCTCGCGGGCGCCGACGACAATGTCATCACAGATCCCGGCGGCAACAATTACATCAACGCCGGCGCGGGCAACGACAGCGTGACGGGAAACGTCGGCAGCGACACATTGTTCGGCGGCGCCGGCAACGACTCGCTCGACGGCGGCGACGCGCTGGCGCTGACCGCGGTCCAGAAATCCGTCTACCGCCTGTACGGCGCGACGCTGAACCGCGATCCGGACGCGGCCGGACTGCTCGGCTGGGTGGACCAGCTCAACGCCGGCAAGACGCTGGCCTCCATTACGACGGGCTTCATCAATTCGATCGAGTTTCAGAAGATTTACGGCAGCCTCAACAACACGCAATTCGTCACGCTGCTTTACAACAACGTGTTGCGCCGCGCGCCCGACGCGCCCGGCCTCGCCGGCTGGGTCAATTTGATGAATGGCGGAAGCTCGCGCGAAAGCGTCGTCAACGGCTTTTCCGAAAGCGCCGAGTATCAGGCCAATACGGAGCTTGCCACCCGGGGCTACGCGACTTCAGGGCTCTACAGCGCGGTCTATGGTCAGGTGTTCCGGCTTTACGGCGCAACCCTGGCGCGTCAGCCGGACGTGAACGGATTCGAGAGCTGGGTGGATGTGCTGGGCGGCGGACAGACGCTGGCGGGGATCACGTCCGGCTTCGTCAATTCGGTGGAATTCCGCGCCGCCTACGGCAGTTTGAACAATACGCAGTTCGTGACCCTGCTCTACAACAACGTGCTGTCGCGCGCGCCCGACGCGGGCGGCCTCGCCGGCTGGGTCAATTTGCTGAATGGCGGGACATCGCGCGAAAGCGTCGTCCTCGGCTTTTCCGAGAGCGTGGAATATCAGGGCAACACCGCCGCCGCGCTGCGGGCCTTCATGCAATCGGGACCAACGAACTGGGGCGACGTTCTCAACGGCGGAGCGGGCGACGATGTTCTCGTGGGCGGCCGCGGCGTCA
>JANYDZ010000381.1 GCA_025363375.1 Hyphomicrobiales bacterium | reverse complement strand
GGCGGCGACCTCGCGCGCGAGCTTGAAGCCTTCGCGCAATTTGGGAAGATCGCCCGGCGCGGTGAAGAAGTCGTAGTGAATGGCCGGCGTGTCCATGGGATCGGATGAGCGCAGCAGCACTTTGCCCCGGCTGTCGGGATGCAGCAGCGTCGGTCGAATTCCGTAACCGTCTTCGTAGGCGGCTTTGACGCCCGGGAACCAGAGATGGGCGTTTGTCGGCAGGCCTCTGAACATGAACTCGATATCGGGAACCGCGAGTTCCCTGTTGGTCTTGATGAAGGCGTGCAGACCGCCGGGAACAACGGTGCCCGGGCCCGTGCCCGAGAACCACGCCTGCAACATGTTGCGGGCCATTCGATCGAAGCGCATATCGTCGCGGAACTTGCTGGTGTTTTGCGGGCGCGTGAACATGATCAGCACCGCAAGGTGATCCTGCAGATTGCGGCCCACCGCGAGATCGACGACGGGCTTGACGCCTTTTTCGCGCAAATGAGCGGCGGGACCAACGCCCGACAGCATGAGCAATTGCGGCGTGTTGAACGCGCCGCCGGCGAGGATGACTTCCTTGCGCGCCGAGGCCTCGATTGTGAAACCGTCCTTCACATATTCGACGCCGGTCGCGCGCGCGCCTTTCATCACAACGCGCGTCGCGCGCGCGCGCACCTCGACCGCGAGATTCCCGCGTCCACGCGCCGGACGCAGGTAAGCGACCGAGGATGAAGAGCGCCTTCCCCCGCCGATCGTATATTGGCTGCGGCCGAAGCCTTCGCCCTGCTCGCCGTTGTAGTCGTTGGTGACGGGCAAGCCCACGGCGCGCGCGGCTTCGATCCACGCGTCAAACAGAGGATCGCGCGTTCTCGCGAATTCAACCTTGATGGGGCCGTCGCCGCCGCGCCATGTGTCGCCGCCGTCGGCGAAAGTTTCGCCGCGCTTGAAATAGGGCAATACTTCCGCGTAGGACCAACCTTTGCAGCCTTTCTGCGCCCAGCGGTCGTAATCGCCGCGGTGGCCGCGCGTGTAGGCCATGACGTTGATCGAGGACGAGCCGCCGAGCACTTTTCCGCGCGCGGCCTCGATCGCGCGGCCGCCGAGATTTTTTTCGGGCTCGGTATGATAGCCCCAGTCATGCAGGCCGTAGTCGTGCATCTTGCCCATGCCGAGGGGAATGTGAATCAGGGGATCGAGATCGCGCCCGCCCGCTTCGAGCAGCAGAACTTCCGCGCCTTCGTCTTCGCTCAGCCGATTGGCGAGCACGCAGCCCGCCGAACCCGCGCCGACAATGACGTAATCATAGGTTCTCTGGATGGCCATTTGTTCCCCCGGTCCTGAATTTGTCGCGGCGTTTCGCGCGCTCAACGCGGTCTTTTAATCACAACGCCCGGACGCGCGGCCCCTTTGGCGGGCTCGCCGCGCGTTGCCTGTTTGGCGCCGCGGGACGAACCACCAGCGCGGAAAGCGCGCGTGTCGAGGGCATCCGGCGTTCGCCCGCGAGCTGCTCAAGCTCATCCTTCGCGAGGTTTTGTATCATCGTCAGCAACATCGCGCGGGCGGCGGATATCCGCGCGGGCGCGATGCCGGCGACGGCGATCTTGTTCACCTCTTCGGCCAGCGGCACGAGCTTGTCGCGCAAAGCGCGGCCCCGCGGCGTGAGGAACACATATACTTTCTTGCGGCTGTCGGGCTGTTGGCGGCGGACGACGTAGCCCAGATGCTCCATGGCCTTTAAAGCGGAAAATGTGGTGGGCTCCATAAGGCCGGCCTTCTCGCTCAATTCGCGTTGGGTGATGCCGTCGGCTTCCCAGAGAATGCGCAAAAACGTCCAGTGACCGAAGGACACCGAATATTCGGTGAGGCGCATTTGCAGCGCGCGCGTGAGGCCGCGCGTCGCGTCCTTGACGAGATGGGCGAGGCGGTCGTTCGGCACGGCTTCGCGCCAATGGCGCAAAATGGCCTGGGTCGTCGGCTCCCGCGATGTCGTTGGTTTTGACGCCATGCCGCATTTCACTCCGTTTTTCCCGCGCGGTTCAAAGTCCCGCCGGCAGTCCGCATTGATGTGTGAGTGAAATTTCGCGTTGTTCGCGCGCCGACCGCAATATGGCGAAGCAAACCTCCATCGTGGCCATGGCCCAGGCGCCGTCGTGCAGCGGCTTTTTGCCCGCAAAAACCGCCGCGTGGAGTTCGTCGATGACTTCGGCCCGCGGCACGCGTGGCGGTTCTATCCTGTCGAAGCCGCGCTCCGCGTCCGAATAGATCATGATTCCATTCGGTTGAGGGCGCAGATCGCCGCGCTCGCAAGACGCGATGAGCAAGCCGAAATGTTGATGCCAGCGCGTGTCGGAGGGCGCGGCGGCCGGCGGCGGCGCGTAGCGCGCGCCGCCGAAGTTCTGGCTGTTCTTCAACGCGACTTCGCCGTCGCCGGAGACGCCCGACAGCGCCGCGCGCGCCGCGCCATATTTCGCCGCGTCTTTGCGCACGCCGCTCTCGGCGATCCAGTCGGTGAATTCGTCGGTGTCGAAATGACCGTAGCCGTTGTAGGCGAGCGAGGCGAAGGCGCCGCTCTCAAAATTGAGAAACGCGGCGTAGGCGCCCTCGGTGGGGCGCGCGGAATCCCAAGCGCCCGAGGAGGCGCGCACGCTTTTCACGCGCCCTCCGCCGAGCATGCGGACATTGTCGACCTGGTGCGGCGCCTGATTGAAAATCACGCCGCCGCCCTGATCGGTCATCAGCTCTTCGGGACGGCGCGGCCGGTAGAGGAAATCGGTGAATTGCAGCGCGTTGATCATGCGCAACCCGCCATAGGCGCCCGACGCGATCAACTCGCGGGCGCGGGCGATCGGGCGGTCGAAACTGTGGCTGTGGCCGACAACCATGTTCACGCCCGCGCGTTGCGTGGCCTCGATCATGGCCTCGCAATCGGCGATGCTGAGCGCCATGGGTTTTTCAACGAGCACATGTTTGCCGTGGCGCGCGGCCGTCTCCGCGTTGGGGCGGTGGAACTGGTGCGGCGTCGAGATATAGACGGCGTCGATGTCGGGCGAAGCGCACATGGCTTCGACGCTGTCGTAGCCGCGTCCGCCGAAATCGCGTTCGAACCGGCCGCGCGCTTCGGCGCGCGGGTCGGCGCCCGCCGCCATCACAACGCGCGGATCGCCGGTCAGCGTCGGCAGCATCAGCGTGAAGGCGCGGCCGAGACCCGCGACGCCGAGGCGAATTTTGCGTTCGTTCATGTCGCCTCCGGCAGATCGAGCACGAGGTCGCCGGCTTTCGCGCGGCTGACGCAGATCATGATGTTTGTGGCGTGTTCCGATTCCGTGAGCACGAGGTCGCGATGCTCGGCCTCGCCGGAAATCAGCCTGGTGCGGCACGTGCCGCACGAACCCCTTTCGCACGAGCTTGAAACATGCACGCCCCCGGCGCGAAGCGCGTCGAGGATGGAGAGGTCGGCGGGAATTTCGAAGCTCCTGCCGCTGCGCGCGAGACGCACGTTGAACGCCTTGTTTTCAAGCTTGTGCGCCTTTGTCGCGCCAAAGTCCTCGAAGTGGACCGCCGCGCTGGACCAGTGGCCGCTCATGTCGCGCACCGCCTCCATGAGCGGGCGCGGGCCGCAGCAATAGAGATGGCGTCCCTGCGGCTTTTCCAGAATTGGCCAGAGGTCGAACGCCTTGTCGGGGTCGCCCCCGTCGTGATGGAACACGACCTGGCCGCTGAACTCCGAGGCGCTCAGCTCTTCGCGGAACGCCGTCATCTCGGGCGCGCGCGTGAAGTAATAGAGTTTTGCCCGCGCGGAGCCTTCGCTTTTGATGTGCCGCAACATCGAGAGAATCGGCGTGACGCCTATGCCGCCGGCGATGAACAGGAAGTTCCCGACGTTCGGAGCCAGGGGGAAGTCGTTGCGCGGAGGGCCGACGAGGAGTTCGTCGCCGGCTTTGGCGTCCGTTGTCAGCGACAACGAGCCGCCCGCGCCGTTGACTTCGCGCTTTACGGCGATGACGTAGCGGGCGCGCTCGGCGGGGTCGTTGCAGAGCGAATATTTTTTGACGAGGCCATTGGGCGCGCGCAATTCGACGTGCGCGCCCGCGGTGAATTCCGCGAGGTCGCCGCCGTCGGGCCGCGCCAGTTCGAAGCGGAAGATGTCGCGCGCGATCGGCGCCGTCGCGACGATGCGCAGGCTTTGCGCGCGGGATTCGAAGTCTGCGGTGGTCATGAGCGCTCGGGACGGTTGGACCTGCCGATACTTAGAAGTCTAATTCACGCGTTTCAAGGCCCAACCGGCCTGGCCCAACCGGCCTCGACAGGTCCGATCTCCCATGTTAGCTTGTCTTAGACGGCTAAGATGATGATCGGCGGGGCTGGAGAAAGCATCCCGCGAAATTGGCCTCAGCGGAGACCGCCATGCTCACCCGTGAAGAAAACGATCTGCTCGTCCGCGTCGAAGGCGACGCGCCCATGGGCGCAATCATGCGCCGGCATTGGCTGCCGATCTGTCTCTCGGAGGAAGTCGCCGCGGTCGATGGCGATCCGGTCAGGCAGCGCCTTTTAGGCGAGAATCTCGTCGTTTTCCGGGACTCGGACGGCCGCGTCGGCGTGCTCGACGAGATGTGTCCGCACCGCAAGGCTTCGCTCGCCTTTGGCCGCAACGAGGAATGCGGATTGCGCTGCCTCTATCACGGCTGGAAGTTCGACGTGGACGGCCATTGCGTCGACATGTCGTCGGAGCCGACGGGATCGACGTTGCGCGAGAAGGTCAGGCAGAAGTCCTATCCCGCGCACGAGGCCGCGGGCTTTGTCTGGGTGTGGATGGGGCCCGCCGAGGAGAAGCCCGCGTTCGATCCGCCGGTTTTTCAGCCGACGCCCGAGACGCGCGTTTCCATCGCGCGCATGATCGTCGACTGCAACTACGCGCAGATTCTCGAAGGCGCGATTGATTCGGCGCATTCCTCGTCGCTGCATTCTTCGGACATGCGGCCCGCGCGGGTGGATGGAGCCCAGGCCAACAATGAATATTGGCAGCGGCCTTCGACCGACAAGGCGCCGCGTCTGTTCGTCGAGCGCACGAGTTTCGGTTTTCGCTATAGCGCCGTCCGCCGCCCCATCAAGGACGCGGCGACGATGGATTACGTGCGCACGACGATTTTCATCGCGCCCTACACCGTGCAGATTCCCTCGAACAATCTTTACAATATCGCGATCCTGCACATTCCCGTCGACGACGCGCGCACGGCGTTTCACTTTATCGCGTGGGGCGGCGACACCACGCCCGACGTGGAAGCCTGGCGCAAGTTTCTCGCCATGCAGGTCGGCGTTGACGTGGACAAGCGGTTCATCAAGACGCGCGCGCGCGCCAACAATTATCTGCAGGACCGCCAGGCGATGAAGCTCGGCGACTGGACGGGCGTGCCCGGCATTCCCAATCAGGACGTGGTGATGTGGGAGACGATCGGCGCCATCGCGGACCGTTCCGACGAGTTGCTCGGCGCGAGCGATCTGGCCATCGTTGAATACCGCCGGCAGATGGTGGAAGCCGCGCGCGTATTCGCCGCCGGCGGTCCCGCCATTGGCGCGCGGCAGCCGCGTATTCCGCATGGCAAGCTGCATTCGTTCGAGGGCATCGTGCCGAAGGGGTCCGACTGGCGCACGCTGGGCGCCTCGCCGGAAGAGCTGGCGTTTCGCGCGGCCGGCGATGCGTCGGGGCAAGCGGCGGAATAGCCATTGTCGCGCGCTTTCAGCTTCTTCGGCGGATTCACCGGGGGCTTTGGTCTGGTCAACCGCCGCGCACGGCCGCCATGCCGCCGCCTTTATCGAAATCTCGCAAAAGGCCGCATGAGGGAAAGTTTGAAAAAAATGGAAATCAGCCGGATTCATGAAAGTCCTGATCGTCCAATTTAAATAACTTCGTCGGTCCACACTTTAAAACTGACCAGCGTGTTCGGGCCGAACGTATGGGTAATCGGCACGTCGGCCGCGTCGCGCCCCTGCGCGATCAATATTCGGCCAATTCTCGGCATGTTGTTGCGCGCGTCGAATGTGTACCAGCGTCCGTCGAGATAGGCCTCGAACCATCCCGCGAAATCCATCGGCCCATACGGCGGCGGCATGCCGATGTCGCCGAGGTAGCCGGTGCAATAACGCGCGGGGATGTTCATGCAACGGCAAAAAGCGATCGCCAGATGCGCGTAATCGCGGCACACGCCCTTGCCCTCGTTGAAGGCCTCCCACGCGGTCTTCGTCGCGCGCGCATGCTCGTAGCCAAAGCTGACGTGGCGATGGACAAAATCGCAAATGGCCTGCACGCGCGCCCAGCCCGGCGGCGACTTCTCGAAAAGCCGCCAGGCCTCGTCGGAAAGGCGGTCGGTTTCGCAATATCGGCTGCCAAGGAGATATACGAGGGTGTCGGCGGGCAAATTCTCGACCGCGTGTTGCCACGCCGCGGGAGCAACAATGTCCGGCGCGCCTGAATCGCGAACCAGTCCGTCCGCCGAAAAGCGAATGCGCCCGGCAGGCGCGACAAGCCGGCTGCACCAATTGCCAAAATTGTCGCGGTAGGGAGTGATCGGGACTCCAGGACTCGTCGTCAGATAATCTGGAATGATGACGTCGGACGCGCGGGTAAAATGCGTTCCCAGGACCATGATCACCGGGGTCGGATTTGGAAAGTCGTAAATGATTTCGTATCCGATTCGGATTTTCATAGGTCTTTCCTCCGCTGCGGCCTGCAATCACAAACCGGAATTTGGCTCCCCGTTCTGGAATTGCTTTTTGAGGCCCGACATATTCGGTCTTCTTATAAAACCAATGGACCAATTCCGCGCATTGACGCTGATCCATGTTTTTGCGCCCGCTTCGGTCTGGAAGTCGTGCAACTCAATGCGTCCGCCGGTCGCCGGCTTGACGACCACACACCATCCCGGCGACCGCGGACCGCCTCGAATTTTACGCCGTGGACAAGTTCCGCCAATGGGTTCGATCCCGATGAAAGGGGAGCCGCTCATTTTCACAAGCGGCCCCAAGTCAGGGAGGAAACGCCCAGGATGGGCATGCAACAAGTTGCATTGCAGCAATATTACGGCGCACTGCATCATTGCCAATTGCGGCCCGTGCGCGGCCAGCAGATCGTCCCCGGCGCGCTTTTTCGGTCACCGCCCATTCGCCCGCTTCTTTGGTTTCAAGGGGATAGGGAGCGCGCGCCGCCGCTCATCCTCACGGCACAATCCGCACCAGCTCCACGATCTGCTCCTTCGTCAGCGGCGCGGTCAGAAACTTCTGCTTCACCGCGCCTTCCATCAACTTGTCGAGCCCGGTGATCGAATCGAAATCCCGTGCCGATTTCGGCTGGTATTTGTCCGACGCAATCTGCGCCAGCTCCACGGGCACGCCGATGTTGGCGGCCCACATCCCGATCGCCTTTTTATCCGCGTACATCCAGTCGAGAATTTCGCGGTACGCTTTCACGTAGCGCTTCAACGCGTCGGCCCGCCCGCTCATCACGCGAACGCTGGCGATATCGACGCGCACCGTCTGCTCGCGCAGGGACGGCGCCTCATTGCCGGTGCCGACAATGCGGATCCTGCCTTCGTTGATTTCCTTCAACCCGAACGGCGCCGCCGCCCAGCCCATCGCGATCTGACCGGACATGACCTGCGTCAGGGTTGACGCCATATCGCCCGTCGCCAGCGGCTTCGCTCTGACGCCGGCTTCCTCAATGAGCGCGGCGACGGCGATATGCGTGCTCGAACCATTGCTCGAATAAGCGATGATATCCTTGTCGCTGGCGTCCTTCACCGACTTGATGGCCGAGTCCGCCCGCACATACCAATAGACGTCGCCCGAGCCAGTAAAATTGGCGCCGAAAATCCGGATTGGAGCGCCTTTTGAATAAGCCCCGAGCACCCCCGCTGTGCCGACGCCCACGCTGAGATCAGCGGAGTTGGAGATGACGGCCTGCAAGGATTCGCCCGCCCCGGCCGTTGCGTAATATTCCACATCCAGATTGTGCTTTTTGAAAATGCCCGATTGCATCCCGAGGCGGGGCGCCTCCACCGCCCAGGCGCCAAAGCCGCCGATGGCGAGCTTGAGCTTGTCCTGCGCCAGCGCCGTCGGGACGCCCGGCAGCAAAGCGGCGCCCAACGTGGCGGCGATCACAGCGGCCCTGCGCATGGCGAAAATCATTGCATCCTCCCTCTGTCGCGCTCGCGCATCGTTTCGAAAAGCCGCGCGCTGGCTATGCAAAATTGCGCGTGCAAAGGCGCTGTCAAAAAGCGCGGTCATTGACGCGCGATGATGACGCGTCCGGCGGCAAAAGAAAACCCTCCGGAGCGGGCGCTCCGGAGGGCTCGATTTGACGGCCTCGAACGAAAGATCAGCCTGTCTGCTGGATGGCCGAGAGCTGCCAGGCGTCGGAGCCCTGGCCGGCGCGGCGCACGAAAGTCCACACCTCCGTGGCCTCCACCGGCTTTGTCGGGTCGCCTTCAACGACCTTGCCGCTGGCGCGGTCCATCGTCACGTCGATCAGGCTGAAGCGCATGGCCACAGTGGCGTATTCATCCGGGCCCTCGCGCCAGGCTTCCGACAGGTCGCCCTGCAAAAGTTTCACGTCGGAAACGCGGCTGACCACGCCCTTGCGCTTGTTCTCGTCGATATCGCTCTGGAAATAATAGACCATTTCCTCGGATACAAGCTTGCGCAATTGGCCGATATTCTCTTCGCCATAGGCTATCTGCGTCGCCGACAGCAATTTTTCAAAGCTGGCGAAATCCTGTTCTTTCACCGTGATTGGCGTCGTCTGCGCCGGCTGCGGCGCGGCGCCGCCAATGCCCCCGCCGAAACCGGAAGCCGGCTGCGGGCCAGCGCCCATGGCGACGCGCTGCGCGCCAAGGCCGCCCATGGCGGGCTGTGGTTCGCGACGGCGGGCAAACCAGTTCCAGGCGAACATCGCCACCATGACCAGCAGTCCCACCTGCAGGATCAGGCCGAGAAACGACATGATGCCGCCAAGGCCGCCGCCAAAGCCGTTGCCCATGAACATGCCGATCAGGCCGGCACCCACGAGACCGCCAAGCAACCCGCGCCCGAAAGCGCCGCCGAAAAAGCCCGGCGAGGCGGGAGCCGGCGCCGCCGGACGCGCCGCATTGGCGGCGGCGGGCGCCTGTTGCGGCGTGGTGGTGCGCTGCATCGGTTGCGCCGCGCCGGGCGCGGTCTGCGTAGGCGCGGGCGCTGATTGCGTACGCGTGCCTCGGCTGCCCGAACTGGAGCCATTGCCAAGCCGCGCCTCGGCAAGGGCGGGTGTAAGCGCGAGGAGAGCCGCGAGCCCCGCCTTGATCAGGCTTTTGCGATTGAAAACTAGCGAGGATGACATCGAGGATGACATAATGAACCTCAAGCGAAGCGGGGCGGGATCGCCCGACGCGTGTAGTATATAGGAAGCCGCAGCGAAACCAAAATGCCTATTTGAGAAAAATTTAGCGCGGCTAACGCGCGTTACATGTCCTCGGGTGAGCAAACGGGGTCGATTTCCTGACAATCGGGTTCCGCCAGACCAGGTTCCCCCAGACAAAGACGCCGCCCGACTGGGGCGGCGTGAGTTGGTGGCGCTTGCCAGGCAAGCGGATCTGCGGGCAGTTTACATGGCACCAAGCACAATTGCCCCAACGAAGGCGAAAGCGGCACAAATCGCCAGCAAATCGAATGTACGCGACGTGGACATTTCCATCCGGTCCTCCCGTCCTGAAATCCCCGATCCCGATTGAAAGCCCAAGACTGCATGAGATCAAAAGACCGCATGAAATCAAAAGACCGCAGGGGTCGAAGGGCTGTCACATACCAATGCACCAGGCCGCAGTCGGTTCCTTCGCGCTCGCAATTTCCGCCCCGTAGCCCTATAAGCCAACGGCGAGCCAGCCGGACGGCATTCAGGTGGAACCCAAGGAATCTTTTTTCAAGACCGCCTTTTTCGGCGGCGAGCGGCGCGGCTATCACCATGGCCGGCTGAAGGACGCTCTGATCGAGGCCGCCCGGCGGCTCGTCGCCGAGCACGGACCGGGCGGCTTTACCCTGGCCGACGCCGCCAGACTTGTGGGCGTCACCGCCGCCGCGCCCTATCGCCATTTCACCGATCGCAACGCGCTCATGGCTGAACTCGCCAAGCGTGGATTTGATCTTTTTGGTCAAAGGCTTGCGGGCGCCTGGAACAACGGCCTTCCTGACCCGGTCAGCGCCCTGCGGCGCATGGGCTCGGCCTATCTCGCCTTCGCCCGCGAGGAGCCAGGCCTGTACGGCGCCATGTTCAACAATGCCGGCAACCTCGCGACCCCCGACGCCGGAGCCGCAGCCGACAAGGCCCTGGCCCTGCTGCGGCTGGCCTGTGACAGCGTGCTGCGCAGCCGGGGCGGCAGCGAAGCCAACGGACACCGGCTGACATTCGAGATCTGGTCGCTCTCCCATGGGGTTGCAATGTTGGCGCTGGCTGGCCATCTCAATCCCGCCAACGAAGGCTGCGACCCGGCTCCTGTGCTGGAAACCGGTGTCGCCAGCCTGATCGAAGCCGCTATGCGCCGCTCCGCCGCAAAATAATCTTCCGGCTGCCTTGCTGCACCCCTCGACAAACCACTAATGTAAATCTAAATAACATTCACATTGCCGCCAACATGCCGGCGATGGGGTTCTCAATGGAGAAGCTGAAATGTCTCACACGCAATCCTCGACCGAATATCCTCGAGACTGGCGAAGCTCACGCTGCGGCGGCTCCTGGCGCCCTGTCGAACTGGTCGCCATGATCCTCGGCTTCGTTCTCTTCTGGCCTGTTGGTCTCGCCATTCTCGGCTTCAAGCTGTGGCAAATGAGCTGCGGCCATCGCGGCGACATCGCCGCGTTTGCACAGGAAAAAGCTGGCTGGGCGCGCGAAACCGCCCGCAACTGGCAGCCCGGCCAATGGGCTCGCGCCTACTCCACGGCGGCGCCTGCCGGCGGCGCGTGGAACATGCGCTCCAGCGGCAACGCCGCCTTCGACGACTGGCGCGCGACGGAGCTTGCCCGCCTTGAAGAAGAGCGCCGCAAGCTCGAACAAGCCGAGCGCGAATTCACCGAACACATCGACGAATTGCGCCGCGCCCGCGACCGCGAGGAATTCGAGCGCTTTATGAACGCGCGCCGCAACGGCACGCCGCCCGCCCAACAGTGAACCTCGCGCCGGTCCTCGCCGCGCCGTCCCTTGTGCAAGCGCATCTCGCGCTTGCGCTCCTTTCGCTGATCTGCGGAACCGGCGTGCTCTTTGCAAAGAAGGGCACGCTGTTTCACCGCCGGCTCGGAGCTTTCTTTGTCGCCGCGATGCTGGCTGTCGCGGCGACATCGTTCTGGATCTGCGGCGTTGTTCCAGGCCATTATTCGCCCATCCATATTCTTTCAATCGTCCCCCTCGTCACGCTGCCGATCGCCCTCTGGCATCGGCGGCGCGACGACACTGCGGAAGACAGCCTGAACGGCTCGCTGTTTGGCGCGCCGCCAGCGCCGGAATAGTTCGCGCTTCAAGAAAATCGCGGCCGCGCGCCGCGCCCCGCATCGTGCAGATTCATTAACCCCAATTCTTTAACGGCGATTAACGAATTTCGCGCAATCCTTGAGGCATGGCGCGTAGCGTATTGCCCTTGACCGCCGCGACGGCTTTTCTCGCGATGCTTTCCGGCTGCGGCGTGCTCGAACGTCCGCAACGGCCGGCCTGGCGCGCGCAGGCGGAAAACATCTGCCTCGCGCAAAAGCAGGTGCGCGTTTCCGCCTATGTGCAATCGGCTCCCGCCATCAATGGCCCCAGCATTTGCGGCGTCGATCATCCCTTCAAGGTCACGGCTTTGATGGAAGGCGCCGTCACTCTCAGCGGCAAGCAGACCTACGGTTGCCCGATGATCGCCGCGCTCGATCAATGGCTCGCGGAAGTCGTGCAACCCATCGCCATGGCGCGCTTCGGACAGAATGTCGTCGAACTGACCTCCGTGGGTTCGTTCAGCTGCCGTCCCGCCAACAATGTGCCGGGCGCCCGTCTGTCGGAACATTCCTTCGCCAACGCCACTGATATCGGCGGCTTCCGCCTCGCTGATGGACGCAAGATTGTTATCGCAACCGACTGGCCGCGCGGCGGCGATCAGGAAAAGGCGTTCCTGCGCGAGACTCTCGCCGGCGCCTGCAACATTTTCACCACCGTGCTTGGGCCCGGCTACAACGCCCTGCACTACAATCATTTCCATCTCGATCTCGCCCAGCACGGGCGCGCTTCCACCGGCCCCCGCCGCATCTGCAAGCCGCATCCCGGCCCGCAGCTCACGCCGGCGCCGCAACAGCGCGACAATCTGCCGGACCCGCCCGATATCGAAACCGACGAGGAACTGGAAATCGCCCAGGCGCAACCGCGCGACGCGGTTCCGAACCGCGCGCTCGCGATGCGCTCGCTCGACGCCGGCCTGCCTCCGCCGGCTCCCGTCTCGCGCGCTCCCGTACAGGCCAGCCGGGCCTTCAACCCGACGGGCATCGCTCCCCCTGCGCCCCTCGGCGCGCCGCGCAGCCTCGGCGTTCCCGCCGCGCCGCGTCCGCCCGCCTCAATGGACGCCAACGGCATGTTCGTGCCGGAAGGCAATCCCGAGGACTGGGACGCGACCTCGTCGATCGCGCGCAAACGGCGCTGACGCTTGCGCCGCCGCGCCTGCGTGATAAACGGACGCCATGAGGATCATCCGCTCGCGACGAAGCCGACGTTGAACCGCGCCCTTGACCGGGCCGCGACCCGCCACGCTTTCGCCGGATAGACCGCCCATGACCGACCTTTCGCTCGCCCTCTCGCCGCTTACCCCAGCGGACCTGCCCGCCATCGACAAGCTCGATGACCGCGCATTTGGTCCCGGTCGATACGCGCTCACCGCCTATCGCCTGCGCGAAGGGGCGCGCCCCGATTTCGCGCTCTCCTGCGTGGCGCGCGTCGGCACCCTGCTGGTCGGCGCCAACCGCATGACGCCCATCCGTTGCGGCGGCGCGCCGGCGTTGCTGCTCGGCCCCGTCACCGTCGATCCGCCGTTTCGCTCGCGCGGCATCGCCAGGGCCATGATCGAACGCTCGCTCAACGCCGCGCGCGAAGCCGGCCACGCGCTTGTGATCCTCGTCGGCGACGAACCCTATTACAAGCGCTACGGATTCAAACGCGCGCCGGGCGGCAGGCTTGCCATGCCGGGGCCCGTGGATCCCGCGCGGCTGTTGTACCGCGAACTGGCGGAAGGCGCGTTCGAGGGCGTGAAGGGCGCGATCGCGCGGGTGACGTAGAAATGCAATTGCAGGAGCGCGCATGACATCCCCCATACTCTCGCGCCGCCGTCTCATCCCGCTCTTTGTCGCCATTCTCCTCGGCGCAGCCTCGTTTTACGTCTATTCCGCGCGCCGCCCGCCGCCGCGCGTCGCCGTGTTCGCCCCGAACGGCCAGATCGAAGTCTCCCTCATGGACTTCACGCAACCTTTCCCGCTCGATCCGCTCCCGGCGGGATGGTGGCACCGCAAATTCTGGACGCGCGCGCCGATGACAATGACCTTCGTGGAAAAAGAGGGCGTCAAGGCCCTGCGCATGGAGACGAAGGCTTCCGCGTCCATGCTGTTTCGCTACGTCGACGTGAAACTTGCGGACTATCCCATTCTGCGCTGGCGCTGGTTCATCGAGCAGCCCATCGTCACAACGCTCGACGAACGCACGCGCGAAGGCGACGACCATCCCGCGCGTTTCTTTCTCGCGTTGCGCACCGACGCGGGCGAGGAACGCCGCTTCGAAATCATCTGGGGCAACCGCCTGCGCCGCGGCGACACGAAATTCATCGGGACATTCCCCCATTATGTCGCCGACGGCGCCGACGAAAACACCAGACAATGGCGCGACGAAGAGATCGACCTTGTCGCCGTGACGAAACAGTTCTGGCCCGACGGAAAAACCGCGCAATTGACGGACATCGCGCTGTTCTGCGATTCAGACGAGACAAAGACCTCGAGCATCGCTTACGTCGCCGATGTGCGCGTCGCCAGAAAGCCGGAGCCATGAAAAAAATTCTGATCGAGGAAGATCACTTCCTGAAAATTCTCGGCGTGATCCTCGATCCCGCGGCGACCGACGCGCACAAAGCCGCCGTAAGCCGGTTTTTCGTTCACGACGAGCCGGACTTTTCCGGCTGGCGCGGGAGATTGCTGGCGCGGCTGCCCGGCCTGTATCCCGCGAAAATCGCCTACGCCGAGGAACAGGATTCTTTCGAAGCCGGGCTTGGCGACGCCGACGCCGTGATTGTCGAAAGCCTGCGCGTCGACGCCGCGGCGCTCGCCCGAACCCGCCGCCTCAAACTCGTGCAGAAATTCGGCGCCATCACGCGCAACATCGATCTGGACGCCTGCGCGTCGGCGGGAATCCCCGTCGAAACCCTGCGCCGCGTCGGCAACATCGCCGTCGCCGAACAGGCTTTCGCCCTGCTGATGGCGCTCGCCAAACAGATTTGCGAATTGAACGGCGTGGTCGAACGCGCGGCGCTCGAAGCGCGCGGCTATAACATCCGCCCGCGCAGCCCTTTCATCGGCTATTCCAATCCCGCGGGCATCCCGGGCCTGAAAACGCTTTTTGGCGCGACGCTCGGCATTGTCGGCCTGGGCGAAGTCGGCCGTGAAATCGCGCGCTACGCCGGCGCTTTCGGCATGGAGATTGTCTATTTTCAGCGCGCGCGCCTCAGCGGCGCGCAAGAGGTCGAGCTCGGCGCGCGCTATGCGCCCCTGCATGACCTCCTCGCGCGGTCCGACTACGCCGTCGTGCAGCTGCCGCTCAATGATTCGACGCGCGGCATCATCGGCCGGGCGGAATTGGCGCAAGCCAGGCGCGGCCTTGCGCTGATCAATGTCGCGCGCGCCGAGCTGATCGACCGCGACGCGTTGATCGAAGCGCTCGACAGCAAGCGTCTCGGCGGCTTCGCGCTCGATGTCGGCTACAGCGAGCCGGCGGGAGCCGACGAACCGCTGCTGCGTTTCAAAGACGGCAACGTCATCCTGATGCCGCACACAGCCGTCGCCGCCCGCCGCAACGCGCTCCTCGACATGGAACAGATTTGCGTGAACCTGTGGACCCGCCTTTGCAAGGCCGGTTAGGGCTCAAGATCGATGTCCAGCGCCTTCATCACGCGGTTGTGCATGAGATAGGTTCCGATCAATACGGATATCTCGACAACCGCGCGCTCGTCGAAATATTTGCGCAACACCAGAAACGTTCCGTCGTCGACGGAGGTCTTCGTCACCATCGCGTCGGCGTAGGCGAGCGCGGCGCGTTCGGCGGCGTCGAAATGCGGCGACGCCTTCCAGTCCGCGAGCGCGTCGCATTCCACGATCGAGAGCCCCGCCTCGACAGCCAGCGCCGGCACATGCTGCTTCGTCACATAGGCGATGTCGTTGAGCTTGCCGACGCGGATGATGATGATTTCGCGCAGGCGCCCGCTCAAATTCGTGCCCCAGCGCACGGCGCTCACATGGTCGAACCAGGTCTCCGCCAGCGGCGGAGAATGCAGCAGCAATTTATAGACATTGATGAGAGAGCCCTTGCGTCCGGCGCGCAGACGCTCGACAAGAGGCAGCGTCTCCGGATGTTTCGCCGCGTCAAAATAGGAAATGCGGGCCAAAACCCAAGCCTTTGATAAACAGCGACGAATCAGACCTCTTTGCGATACCGCGCCAGCGTCGATTCGTCCACCGTGAACCCCAGTCCCGGCCCCTGGGGAACCGCGATTTTACCTTCGCGCGCCATGACGCAATCCCCGATGGGGCTGGCTTCCAGATCGCAGTAACGATGTTCGCACATCGCGTCTTCGTTCATCGCGACAATGAGATGAATGCTGGCGATGAGCGCCGGCCCGGTGAACGGCGAATGCGGCGCAACCTTGATTCCCGCGGCGCGCAGAAACCGGATCGTCTCCCAGGCGCCGGAAATGCCGCCAATCTTCGCAACGCTGGGTTGCACGATGTCGGCGGCGCGGCCGAGTTGGCGGGCGTCCTGAAAATTGCCGAGATTTTCGCCGACCGCGAGCGGAATGTTCACGCGGTTGCGCGCTTGCTCAAGCAGATCGTAGCGGTCGACGGGAAACAGCGGCTCCTCGAGCCAACTGAGGTTATACCGTTCCGCCGCGCGGCAGAAAGCGACGACATCCTCCACCTTGTCCCAGTGGCAATTGACGTCGGCCATCAACGCGACATCCGGCCCCACCGCCGCGCGCGCGGCCGCGACGGCCTCGACCGTGTGTTCATGCAGTTTGACGTGGCGATAGCCGCGCGCGGCGGCGGCGCCCGACACTTTTGTCACAAACTCCGGCGTCGTCAAACGGTAGAGACTTGCGTAGGCGGTAAGAAAATCCTTGCGGACGCCGCCAAGAAGTTTCCACACGGGCTCGCCCGCGATCTTGCCTGCGATATCCCACAAGGCGATGTCGAAGCCCGAAAGCGCGAAAGCCACGGGTCCCGAACGGGCGATGCTTTGAGTGCGCCGCGTGAGATCGCGCATCAGACTTGAAATGTCGCGGGGATCGCGCCCCACGGCGAGCGGCGCGACGATTTTCGCGATCGCGGGAACGGTGACCGGCGAAGACGAATTGCTGAAGGCTTCGCCCCATCCGGTGACGCCCGCGTCCGTTTCGACGCGCACAAACAATATATCCTGGGTGTCCCACGCGCCAACGCCGTGCCGCATGGGCTTCGGCGCGCCGTGTTCGTAGGGCACGGCGACAAGAACGGGTTCAACCCTGGTGATCTTCATGTCGTTCAGTTCCCCGTCGGCACGATTTCATTGTAGCGCGCGATCACAGCCTTCGATGTGGCGGACGCCTTGCGCAGGAGCTCAAGCACGCGCGCGCCGTCGATGGGGCTGAGATCGATCTCGAGTCTTGTGGCTTCGGCGACAAACGCCGCATCTTTCGTCATCGCGACGAAGGCCGCTTCGATCGCCCGCGCGCGCTCGGCGTTCATGCCCGGCGGCCCGAGCACAGGCAGCGACATGAAGAAGGGCAGCTCCGCGAAATCCAGCAGGGCCGCGCCGTCGGCGTTCGCGGCGAGTTCGCGCCCCGTCGGCACATCCTTCAATTCCGGCAGGCGCGTCATGCGGCCAAATTGCGCCAACGCGCGAAACTGCCCGGTCTCCCACATGCCGCGCTGCGTCGCGCGCAGAGAACTCAACAGAACCACCTGCCCGTCAATCTCGCCGCTCTGCATCCCGAGGGTCAAAGCGGGAGCGCCGGGATAGCCGCGCACGATTTTCAGATTGAGCCCAAGCACATCCCTCGCCATCAGCGCGAAGGTGAGATTGGTGGAGCCCGGCGTGCCGGAACCCAGCGTCGCCGACACGCCGGCCTTGCGCAAGTCAAGCGCGTTTTGCGCGGCGCAATGCAGATTGCACCGCCCCATTCAGATATCGACGGTTTCACCGCGCAGCTTTTGGATACTTTTGGCACCACGTCTAACGCCTTCGTACAGCAAGGCCTTGGACGTCTTGGAGCGGTGGTCCGATCCCGCAACGAGGCCATGCCGACCGAACGCGAGCTGAACGCGGC
>JANYDZ010000371.1 GCA_025363375.1 Hyphomicrobiales bacterium | reverse complement strand
CGCGGCGACGACGCCGACCCAGGAGCCGTCGCGCACGACTTTGACCACGCCTTCGGTTTTCTCGACGTCCCCGACATCCAGCGAAACAAGCCTGGCGTCGTAGGCCGGCGGACGCAGAACGCGGCCATGCAACATGCCCTCGGGGCGCAAATCCTGAATGAAGATTGTCGCGCCCGCAACCTTGGCGGGAATGTCCACGCGCGGGATGGACTTGCCGACGTAGCGACGTTCGCCGCGCGCCTTCAACGGCGCCTTGCCGGTCGCGAGAACTTCGAGTTCGGCGCCGCCGACGAGCTCCCAGTAGGTGACGCTCCTGCCGTCGGGCGCGCTCACCTTGCCATCCGCGACCTTCAACTTGTCGGGCGTCGTTCCGAGTTTCGTCGCCGCGAGGCCGAGCAGAATCTGCCGCGCGTCGGCGGAGACCGCGCGCACGGCGGAGCCGCAGTTCGGCATGGAGAAGGAACCGGCGGTCACGCCCTCGTCCGGCACAAGGCGCGTGTCGCCCGATGTGACGACAAGGCGCGACATGTCGATGTCAAGTTCTTCCGCGCAGAGTTGCGAGACCGCGGTGAGAATGCCCTGGCCGATTTCCACCTTGCCAACGAGCAGGCGGACTTTGCCGTCGGCCTCGATGCGCAGCCATGAGGAGACCTTCGGCGAGGTCTTCAAGTCGCCGGGAAGATCGGGGGTCGGCGCTTGCGCCAGAGCGGGGTTGAGAATGTCAAAGCCGACGACAAGGGCGCCGGAGCCTTTCAGGAGTTCACGGCGATTGGGGGCGGTCATGTTCATGGCTCAGGCCTCCTTCGCGGCGCGAAGCACGGCGCGCACCATGCGGTTCTGCGCGCCGCAGCGGCAGAGATTGCCGTCAAGCGCAAGACGAACCTCGCCCTCCGTGGGTTTCGGGTTCTGATCGAGCAGCGCCTTGGCGCGCATGATGACGCCGTTGACGCAATAGCCGCATTGCATGGCGGCCTCTTCGGTCATGAAGGCCTGCTGCAATTTACCCGGTTTCTCCGGCGTGCCGAGGCCTTCCAAAGTGGTGATTTCCGCGCCTGCGACGGCGCCCGCCGAGGTCACGCAGGAGCGCACCGGTTGTCCATCGACGAGCACGAGACAGGCCCCGCATTGCGACAGTCCGCAGCCGAATTTGGGGCCGTTGAGTTTAAGGTCGTTGCGCAACACGAAAAGCAGCGGCGCGTCGTCGGAGACGGGCACGTCGTAGGCGCGGCCATTGACCTTGAGGTTGGGCATGTTGCGATCTCCAGCAGTTGGCCGGGAGGATGCGGAGAGGGCGCGGCTTTGTCAATGAAAGCGGTGCGGAAAGCGGCGCGGGAAAACGGCGTCGGAAAACGGGAGCGGCAAACCAGGGCAATTGGATGAAGGGTTGCCTCGTCCTTCGGGACGAAGCTTCGCGGCTCCTCAGGATGATGATGAGGAGCGCTGTCCTTCACCCGGTTGCCAACGCGTCAATCGCCGCCTCCCCCGCCGCAACCGCCTCCCCCGCAGCTCCCGCCGCCGCTGTCGCCGCTGGAACTTCCCGAGCTGTCGCCGCTCGAGCCGGAACTGTCGCCGCCGCCACTGCCGCTGTCGCCGAAGCCGGAGGTCCCGCCATCAACGCCGCTCGAGGAAAAATCCCCGCCGCATTGCGTGCCGGCGTCGCCGTTCTTGCGCAATTGTTCGCATTGGGGATGGTAAACATAGCCGTTCGGTATCTTCAGCTTGGAATCAAGCGCAAAGAGCAGCGGCACCCGCGTCGGGCTTTTCGCGTTGATGTTTTCGTATTTGCAGCAATACCACCAGACGCGGCGCAAGCCTTCGTTGTCGCGCTTCTCCTCCTTGCGCAGGGCGACGGCGGGCGTGTGATGCAGAAAGCCGCCGAAAGCGCCCTTGCAAAACGCCTGATACTCGCGCGTGTAAAGAATGAACTCGTGCCAGAGTTCGTCGGCGACCTGCGAAGGCATCGCGACATATTTCTTGCCGCTCATGAGGTAGGCGACAAAAAATTGCCGCAGCCCGCGCGAGACGAGCGCCGCGTCCTTGCGGCTTATGCGCGGATATTTTGCCGTAACTTTGGCGTAGAGGCCCGGCGGCCATTCATAGGTGCGGATGAATTCGGCGCGGCGCAGGTTGCGGTTCTTGCTCCACACGATGAGCGCGACGCCGAAAGTCAGGAACGACATAATGAAGAAAGGGACGGCCAGTTGGGTCGGCATGCGCGCTCCTGTCTGGGTTCATGCTGGCATGGTGGAGTTCACAATAGGCAAATGCGCAGAGCAAATCGATTGCCCCCTTTGGACCGCGCGGTCAAATTGCCAACGTGGCGGACGCCGATCTAAACTTCGCCGCCCGCCGTTCGCCGGTTCGACAATTCATCCTGGAGGAATTTCATGCATCGCCGCCACGCACGCCTTGCCATGCGCCTCCTCGTCGTCTGCGCGTCAACGGCTACGGTGCGCGCCGCCGACTTCAAGCCCGTCACCGAGGCCGTCCTCGCGGCGCCCGATCCCTCGGATTGGCTGATGATCAGCCGCACCTGGGACGAACAGCGTTTTTCCCCGCTGGATCAGATCAACCGGGACAATGTCGGCGATTTGCGCATGGTCTGGACGCGCGGGCTGCCGCAGGGCACGCAGGAATCAACGCCCATGGTCCATGACGGCGTCATGTATGTCATCGCGCCGGGCGGCGGCGTGCTGGCGCTCGATGGGGTCAGCGGCGACCTCGTGTGGGAATTTTCACGCGACTATCCCAAGGACATGGCGCAAAAAAACCGCGCCGCGACCCTTTCGCGCGGCAAGAATCTCGCGATCTTCGCCGACATGGTTTATTTCGCCGCGCCCGACGGCTTTCTCATCGCGCTGGACGCGCGCAGCGGAAAAGCCCGCTGGGAGACGCGGGCGCATGACTACACCGACGGCACCGAACATGGCGGCGGCCTGCTCGTGGCGGACGGCAAGCTGATCAGCAACCGCACCTGCCGCACGACGCGCGAGGGCTGTTTCATCGCCGCGCACGACGCCATGACCGGCAAGGAGATCTGGAAGTTCTACAACACCGCCGGCCCCGGCGAGCCCGGCGGCGACACCTGGGGCGGCTTGCCCGCCAACAACAGGCTTGCTTCATCCTGGGGATTGCCGGGATCTTACGATGCCGCGCGCAAGATCGTGTACTGGGCCGTCGCCAACCCCACGCCTTACACGCGCCTCAAGCGGCATGGCAGCCCTGACGCCGTGCCCTATTCGACGCCGTCGGAGCTTTACAGCAATTCGACATTGGCGCTCGACGTCAACACGGGAAAGCTGGTCTGGTATTTTCAGCATCTTCCAGGCGACGATTGGGATTCCGATCATATCCACGAGCGCACCCTGATCCGCACGCGCGTTTCGCCCGATCCAAAATTCGTGAAGTGGATCAATCCCACGGTCGCCAAGGGCGAAGAGCGCGACATTGTCGTCGAGGTCGCGGAAGCCGGTCTTGTCACGGCGCTTGACCGCGACACCGGGAAATTCCTGTGGGCGCAGCCCTTCCCCTACGACATGCCCGGCCAGACGCTGCAGGGCATCGATGTGGAGACCGGCCGCGCGCATATCAACCGGGAAGCGATGTTTCAGAAGGACGGCGACAAGCGCCAGACCTGTTCCTACAATTCACGCAGCTGGTGGGCGACAACCTACGATCCCGGACGCAACGCGCTTTACGTGCCCTTCCAGGACACCTGTCTGAATACGACCGCCAACAACAAGGCTGCGACGGGCGCGGGCCCGCGCTTTGGAATTCAACGCCCCGGCATCAATGAGGACGCCTATGCCGGGATCATGAAGATCAATCTTTCCACCGGAGAGATGACGCGCATTCACGCGCAGGCCTGGCCGGGCAACGGCTCGGCGCTGGCGACCGCCGGCAACCTTTTGTTCTGGGGCGACCTCAACCGCCGCCTGCGCGCCTTTGATTCCGACAACGGCAAAGTGTTGTGGGAAGCGACGGTCGGCGGCATGATCATGGCGAGCACGATCACCTACGCCGTTGGCGGCCGGCAATACGTCGCCGTGATGACGGGCGACGGCCAGTCGGGCACCGCCAATGTTCTCGCCAACGTGCCGAAGCTGAAGGCCAACGCGGTGCATGGGCACAACGCGGTCTATGTGTTTGCGCTGGGGGAGAGGAAGTAAGGGCGGACCATAACGGGGTTGAAATCCAACCCATGGCGCCTTGATTCAGCCCGGGAGCGGATCGGGAACGGTGGCTGACAGACGCGGTCAAGACGGGCCTGCCGAGGAGAAATCCTTCAGGCCTTCGTTTTCTTCGAAGATTTCGCCTTGCCAGAACTGTTGAGGGCGACCGCTTGACGAACGAGCGCCGTGCGGCAACGGCGTTCGGCCGTTCCTGTCGTGAGCGTTAAACGTCGGACTTGCAACGTCTCGCCCGCGGCTCCCCAAAACAAAACCGCCCCGCGCCATCGCGCGAGGCGGCTCATTCACTCAAACAACAAACCTCAGACCGGCTGGCCGATCGTCACTTTCAAGCTGCCGGCGCCTTCAATCGTGCCTTCCAGCACGTCGCCGGGCTTGCAGGGGCCGACGCCCGCGGGCGTGCCCGAGAGGATCACGTCGCCGGGACGCAGGTGATAAAGGGTCGAGAGGTGCGAGATGATTTCGGCGACCGACCAGATCATGAAGGAGAGGTCCGAACTCTGCCTGGTCACGCCGTTCTGGCGCATTTCGATTTTTTGCTTGGCTGGCGCGCCGAATTTAGCGGCGGGATAGACGGCGGAAATCGGCGCGCTGCTTTCGATGTCCTTGCCAATATCCCAGGGCAGTTGCTTGGCGCGCTTCTTCAGTTGCAGATCGCGGCGGGTCATGTCGAGGCCGCAGGCGTATCCGAAGACTTTCGACAGCGCGTCGGCGACCGAAACATTATGCGCGGGCGCGCCCATGACAACCACAAGTTCGAACTCGTAGTGGAAATTCTCGGTGCCCTGAGCGTAAGGAACAACAGAATCGGTCGGGACCACGGTCTCGTTGGCCTTGGTAAAATAGAAGGGCTCGTCGCGCTCAACCTGCTGGCCCATTTCGCGGGCGTGCTCTTCGTAGTTGCGGCCGACGCAGAACACGCGCTGCACGGGAATGCGGTCGTCGCTGCCGACGATGGGCAAGGTCGGCGCGGGCGCCGCCGGGAAAATGAGTTTGGACATGGGTCTCTCTGGGCTGGAGAAGCGCCTGACAGGGCGGATCGGCGCGCACACTAGCCATCGTCCCTGCCCTGTCAAATGCGGCGGCGAGAGGGCCGCCGACGTGCTATTCTGCGCGCCAGCCAAGCCCCGAAAAGGCGCGAAAGGGAGCCCAATGTCCGACTATATGTTGCTCGACATCAGTATCGAAAAGCAGATCGCCACCATCGAATTGCGCCGCCTGGCGCGGGAAAATCGCGGCGGCAAGGGCGCCCAGCGCGCGGCGGAAGTCGGGCGGGCGCTCAATGAACTGCGCGACAACAAGGATGCCCGGGTGATCGTGATTACCGGCAAGGACAACGTTTTCACCATTCCACCCTCAAGCTACGGCCACCACGGCAATCCCGGCAGCGATTATGACATCATGAGCGGCGTGACGCGGGCGGTCGAAGCCATCTGCACCATCGACAAGCCGGTGATCGCCAAGGTCAACGGGCACGCGATCGGCTTCGGCGCCAATCTCGTGCTCGGCTGTGATTTCATTGTCGCGGCGGAAGACGCCGTCATCGCCGATCACCACATGAGTTGCGGCGAGCTTGTGATCGACGGCGAGGCGCGCGGCTCGGCCGATCATTGCATGGTCACGGGCGACGGCGGCGCGGTGTTCGCGCCGCTGAAAATGCCGCGCGCCATGGCGATGGAATACCTGTTGCTGGCGCGGCCATTTACCGGCAAGGAGCTCGCCGCCATGGGCGTGATCAATTACGCCGTGCCGCGCGATCAGCTTGACGCCAAGGTTCAGGACATCGCCGAGCGGCTGATCAAGCGCAACGCCTACGCGCTGGCCTTCAACAAGCGCATTCTCAACAAACAGGTTCTGGCCAGTTTCAACCTCGTTCACGACGCGGCTTTGGGATATGAATTCCTGAATTTCTACATGCAGACGTCGCAGGCGAAGGCGCTGGGAGAGGGACGCGGAGAGAATAAACTCTGAAGATCGGGAGACACAGCCATGCGCGTCAACGGCCACCACACACGCAGCATCCGGCTCGACGACGACGGCGCGCGCGTCGTCATTGTCGATCAGACCCGGCTGCCGCACGAATTCGTCACGCGCCATCTGGCGTCGGCCGAGGACGCGGCGCAAGCCATCCGCGACATGTGGGTGCGCGGCGCGCCCTTGATTGGCGCGACGGCGGCCTATGGGCTGGCGCTCGCGATGATGGAGGACGAGTCCGACGCCAATCTCGCGCGCGCCTGCGCCCTGATTGGCGAGGCGCGGCCAACCGCCGTCAACCTCGCCTGGGCGGTGGGTGAAATGCGCGCGTTGCTGGGGCCAATGGCGCCCATTGAACGCCCCGAAACGGCCTACGCGGCGGCGGCGACCATCGCCGACGAAGACGTCGCCATCAATTCATCCATCGGCGATCACGGGCTGGAGCTGTTCCGCGCATTCGCCGCGCATAAAAAACACGGCGAAACGCTGAATATCCTGACCCATTGCAACGCCGGCTGGCTCGCCACCGTCGATTGGGGCACGGCGACGGCGCCGATTTACAAGGCTTTCGACGCGGGCGTGAAACTACACGTCTACGTGAGCGAAACGCGCCCGCGCAATCAAGGCGCGTCGTTGACGGCGTGGGAGATGGCCAATCACGGCGTGCCCCACACGCTCATTGTCGACAACAGCGCCGGCCACCTCATGCAGCACGGCATGATTGATCTTGTCGTCGTGGGCACGGACCGCACGACGGCGAACGGCGATGTCTGCAACAAGATCGGCACATACCTGAAAGCGCTGGCGGCGCACGACAACAACGTGCCCTTCTATGTCGCGGCTCCGTCCCCATCGATAGATTTCTCCATCGAGGACGGCCTGCGGCAAATCCCCATCGAGACGCGCGGCGCGGAAGAAGTGACGCACGTCAGCGGCCTCACGCGCGCCGGCCGCGTCGAGACCGTGCGCATATCGCCGGATTCAACCGCGGCGCTCAATCACGGCTTCGATGTCACGCCGGCGCGGCTGGTGAGCGGGCTCATCACCGAGCGCGGCGTGGTCAAAGCGCGGCGCGAGGCGCTGGCGGACATGTTCCCCGAGCGGATCGTCAAAAATTGAACCTGCAAAAAATTGAACCTGCAAAAATTGAACCTGCTTGCCGAAGCGCCGATTGGGCCTATGCTGACGCGCGGGGCCGGCGGCGCGGGGCGTTTCGCGCCGCGACAAGCGCCCGCACGAGGAGGAAACCATGCGCAGAGCTTTCGCCGCCGCCGCCATTCTGAGTCTCGCCGTCAACTTTCCCGCTTGCGCCGAAGGCAAGGCGTCGCGGCTGCCCGATTTGCCGCCTGAACTGCTGAAGGACTTGACGGAGTCCCGCGCGGCGCAGGGCCAGCAAGTCATCAATCTCACGCTCACGACGTTTCACGCGCCGAAAATTTCGCGCGCCACGGGGACCGTCGCCCAGGCGTTGCGCAGCGACGCAATGTCGCCGCGCCTGCTGCGGGAACTCGCCATATTGAGAACCGCGGAGGTTGTCGGTTCGGAATACGAGCTCGTGCAGCACAAAATTCTCGCAAAGGGTTGCGGCTATCCACAGGCGAAAATCGACGCGGTGCCCGTGTGGGTCAATTCGAAGCTCTTCGACGAGCGCGAGCGGGCGCTGCTCGCCTATGTCGACAAGATGACCCATGGCGGCGACGTCGACGACGCGACGTTCGACGCCTTCGCGAAATTCTTCACGCCGCAGGAGATCGTCGAACTCACGGTGACCGTTGGCAATTACTACGGCAACGGACTGCTGACGCGGGCGCTGCGGGTCAAGCTCGAAACCGACGGGCGCGTGACCAATCAGGGCAAGTGCTGAGGCGTCCGCGCTTCAATCCCGCAATGCGTTTATGGACCGCCCGTCGAGCGCGACGCAGGCGCATTCGACCCTATGATTGCCAAGAGTTTTTATGCCCAACAGACCTGGAAAGACTGCGTTCGGCCGCAAGTCGTCCCGGATTTCAAAAGCGTCAGCGCGGTTGAAACGCACCGCGATCGAGGCGGGTTCGCGTTTGAATCCGGTTCCCAGCGCCTTCAGATAGGCTTCCTTGCCAATCCAGATTTCGCGGAACCGGGAATCATCGCCCGATCCCCGCCATTGCGCTTCAACTTCGGCGCGTTCGGCGGGGTGCAACACATTCCAGACGGGTTCTTCGCGAGGGCGGCAAGGCTCGATATCGATTCCGACGGGCGCGTCGGAAATAGCGAGCCCCGCGTAGGAACCCCGCGCCGAGACGGAGACGAAAACAGACGGATCGGGCGCGACGACGCGCGGGGCGCCCTGCGCGTCGTGGGCGATCACCACCGCCCCGGGCGAACAGCCCGCTCGCAAGGCGACGAGCGCGCGCAACAAGGCGCGGCGCTTGAGGAAGTATTTTTTTGGCCCCGCAAGTTGTCCGCGCTCGTCGGCGAAATCCCATCGCGTGGGCGCCAATCGCAACGGCTGCGCGAGCACGGGATCGTCGAGATCGACGACGAGCGCGCGCGTGGGAATATCCGCGTCAAGCGATCGCCAGCGCGTGATCTGGCCCGCGTCAATCCATTGGAAGTGCGGTTTCATCCCGCGGCCTCATTCAGCCGGAAACAGAGCGTGAATGCGCCTGCCGAGCCCGTCGCGCACGCCGCGATAGGCGGCCAGAACCGCCTCGCGGCTCCCCTCGACCGCCGTCGGATCGATGGTCGGCCAATAGACGACGTCGACCGCCATGGTGCGAGTGAATTCGAGCGCTCGATGATGCGCTTCCGGCGACAGGGTGATGACGAGGTCAAAACTGTCGTCTTCAAGATCGGCAAAGGAACGCGGCCTGAATTTCGAAATATCGACGCCGATTTCCGCCATGACGGCGACAGCGAAGCCATCGAGTTCGCCGGCGCGCAAACCCACGGATTCGAAATAGGCCCGTCGGCCGAAGGCCGCGCGCGCCAAGGCCTCCGCCATGGGCGAGCGGACCGCGTTGTAGCTGCAGGCGAAAAGCACGGATTGCGGCTGTTTGCGCGCGCCCGCGTTGGCGTTGCCGTCCGCATTGGCGGCCATGCTCAGCCCCTCCAATGCAGGGCTGCGACGAGCGTGAAAAGGCGCCGCGTGGTGTCGAAATCGCAGTTGACCTTGCCTTTCAGACGGTCCGCCAGCAGCTGCGCGCCGTCGTTGTGCAGGCCACGGCGGCCCATGTCGATGGATTCGATCCGCATCGGCGTCGCGGTGCGAATGGCGGCGTAATAACTTTCGCAGACTTCGAAGTAGTCCTTCAGAATGCGGCGAAACGGCGTCAGCGAGAGAATATGCGTGATCACGCGCCCCTCGGTTTGGTCGTGTATGTCGAAAACAAGTTTTTTGTCGCGCAGCGCCACCCATAAAACATAGGGCCCGCCGTCGTGGCCTTCCACGCCAAAAGAGTTCTGCTCCACGAGATCGAAGATCGCCGTGTCGCGCTCGTGCTCCTGATCGGGATTGCCGCGCTCGATGGACTCTTCGTCGAGCCTGACCGACACCAGCTTTTGCGCGCGCCGCGCGTCCGAGGCTGGCATGGATCACCCGAGGTTGAGGCGGATCGAAACAGAGCGCGCATGCGCCGCCAGGCCCTCCGCGTCGCCGAGCGCGATGGCGGCGGGCCCGAGCGCGCGCAGGCTTTCGGGACTGCATTTTAAAATCGACGTGCGCTTCATGAAATCAAGCACGCCGAGGCCGGACGAAAAACGCGCCGAGCGCGCGGTGGGCAGCACATGGTTGGAGCCGCCGACATAATCGCCGATGGCTTCGGGCGTATAGCCGCCGATGAAGATGGCGCCGGCGTTGCGGATTTTCGCGGAAAGTTCTTCAGCGCCTTCCGCGATAATCTCCAGATGTTCGGGCGCGAGCCGGTCGACGAGCGCGATCGCGTCGGCAAGTTTGCCCACTTTGACGACGGCGCCGAAATCGCGCCAGCTGGCGCCAGCGATCTCCTTGCGCGGCAGCGTCGCGAGTTGGCGTTCAACGGCCGCCACGACCGCGTCGCCCAGCGCCGCGTCGTCGGTGATGAGAATCGATTGCGCGGCGGCGTCGTGTTCCGCTTGCGCCAAGAGATCGGCGGCGATCCAGTCGGGGTTGGCTCCCGCGTCCGCCAGCACCAGCACTTCAGAGGGACCGGCGATCATGTCGATGCCGACGGTTCCAAACACGCGGCGTTTTGCCGCCGCGACAAAGGCGTTGCCGGGACCGACGATTTTCGAGACGGGGGCGATGGTTTGCGTTCCAAACGCGAGCGCCGCGATCGCCTGCGCGCCGCCAACGCGGTAGATTTCATCGACTCCGGCGATGCGCGCCGCGGCGAGCACCAATGGATTGAGCACGCCGCCCGGGGCGGGGGCCACCATCACAATGCGCTCACAGCCGGCGACCCTTGCCGGCACTGCGTTCATCAGCACAGAGGATGGATAACTCGCGGTGCCGCCCGGCACATACAGGCCAACAGCCTGAATGGCGCTCCATCGCCAGCCAAGGTCAACGCCTAACGCATCGGTAAAGCGCTGATCGGCTGGCCGCTGCTTTTCATGAAAGGCGACAATGCGGGCGTGCGCCAGGCGCAGCGCCTCAACCGCGGTTTTGTCCGCAGCCGCAAGCGCGGCGTCGATCTCGGCGGCTGTCACGCGCAAGCCGGTTTTTGCCACGTCCAGCCTGTCGAAGCGCAGCGAATATTCGGCGAGCGCGGCGTCGCCGCGCGCCACGACGGCGGCGATGATGGCGGCGGCGGCGTTGTCGACGTCCTCGGACACTTCCCGTTTCATGGCAAGAAGCGCCTTGAACCGCGCTTCAAAATCGCCATGCGCTGCGTCGAGCCGTGCGGCCATCAGACTTGCTCCGAATGATCCGTCGCCGGGAGCGCGTCGCTTGCGGCGTGACCGGGCTTGCGGCGGGTCTTCCACCGCGTTCCCAGGTCGCGCATTTGCGCCTCGATGCACTCGACTTCAAGCCTTATGCTCCCCCCGCCGGAAAATGTCAGCGTCACAAAGCCGGCCGGCGCATGCGTTTCCTCAAACAGGACGCCAAGAAAATTCAGCATGATGTCCGGGCGCTTCGGGTCGAGACCGAGACGGGAAACCTTCAGCACATTGTCGAAATGCATGCCGGCGTGGCGGCGTTCCATGCGCTTGCCCTCCGCCGCAAGCCAGTCGAAGCGCGAGGCGACGAGGGCAAAACGGCCTTGCTTTGGCAGGAAAACCATGTCGCCCATGCGCACAACGGCGTCCTGCATGTGCGCCGACAGGACCGCGAGGTCCTCTTCGTCCTGCGCCAGCAACCGCAGCGGTTCAGGATCTTTGTCGGCCATGGCTCCTCGCGCTCCCGCCGGAGTGCCGGCACCGTCCGCATGTAGCGAGACAGCGGCTTTTAGTCCACCATACTTGCGTTGGACGCCAATCGCTGGCTCTATGAAGCTGCGGCGCGGTTTTCTTATATGGAGTTTTGCTATGAAGGGTTCATTCATACATTTGGCTTTGCTGACCGGGCTGGCGCTGGCCGGTTGCGGCGCCGTCGCGTCGGCGCAGGAGCAGCTTTTTGATCGCTACGGGCGCCCGATCCCGCAGACGCGCCTCTACCCCGAGCAAAGGCCCGATTACGCGCCGCCGCAATATTATCCGCAACGCCCGGCTTACGAATATCGGCAGCCGCCCGCCTATGATCCCTATGCCCCGCCGCGTCGGCAAAGCCGCTTTCAGCAGGGCAATATCTGCGCAACCCAATACGGAACGTGCGAGCTGCCCGGCCCAATGTTCGTGGGCAAGGGTTGTCGCTGCAATGTTCCGGGCGTGGGGCGGGTTCCCGGGACCGCGGCGATTCAGTAGGGCTGGACCTATCCAGCCAGCCGTTCGATCACGGCGCCGCAGGCGACGAGCTTCTGTTCCAGATGCTCGAAGCCGCGGTCCAGATGATACACCCGATGCACCATCGTCTCGCCTTCCGCCGCCAGCGCCGCGATCACCAACGAGACCGACGCGCGAAGATCGGTCGCCATGACCGGCGCGCCGGTGAGTTTTTCGACGCCGGTGACAATCGCCATGTCGTTGTCGAGCCGGATTTTCGCGCCAAAGCGGGCGAGTTCCTGCACATGCATGAAGCGGTTTTCGAAGATCGTCTCGGTAATGCGCGAGGCGCCTTTGGCCCGCGTCATCAGCGCCATGAATTGCGCCTGCAGGTCGGTCGGAAAGCCAGGGAATGGATCCGTCGAAACATCCACCGGCATGATCGGCGCGCCGTTGCGGCGCACGCGAATGCCTTCGTTGCTGGAAATGATGTCCACGCCGCTCGCGGTGAGCGTGTCCAAAGCCGACTGCAAGAGTTCAGGACGCGCCCCTTCCAGCAGAACATCGCCGCCGGCCATGGCGACTGCCATGGCGTAAGTGCCGGTTTCGATGCGGTCCGGCAGCACGGCATGGCGGGCGCCGCCAAGGCGGGCGACGCCTGAGATTTCGATGGTGGAGGTTCCCGCGCCCTTGATCTTCGCGCCCATCTTCACAAGGCAATCGGCGAGATCGACGATCTCGGGTTCGCGGGCGGCGTTGTGGATGGTTGTGTCGCCATGCGCCAGAGAGGCCGCCATGAGGGCTGTGTGCGTGCCGCCGACGGTGACTTTCGGAAACACGATCTCGCCGCCACGCAGGCCTTTCCTGGCTTTGGCGACGACATAGCCAGCTTCAATCTCAATACTGGCGCCGAGTTTTTCAAGCGCCATCAAAAGAAAATCGACCGGGCGCGTGCCGATGGCGCAGCCGCCGGGAAGCGAGACCTTCGCCTCGCCCATGCGCGCCAGCAGCGGCGCCACAACCCAGAAACTGGCGCGCATTTTCGACACGAGATCATAGGGAGCGGTGGTGTCGACGATTGCGGCGGCCTGCAAATGCAAGGTGCGGCCGGTGGTCTGGACCTCCCCGGGGCGTTTGCCGTCGATTTTGTAATCGACGCCATGGTTCTGCAGAATGCGCAGAAGCGCCGTAATATCGGCGAGGCGTGGCACATTTTCGAGCGTCAGAGTCTCGTTGGTCAGCAGCGACGCTATCATCAGGGGGAGCGCCGCGTTTTTGGCGCCGGAAATCGGAATGACGCCATGCAATTCAGGGCCGCCGACGATACGAATTCGATCCATAAGTCCTCACAGCCGGGGAACCCGGAGGGGCCCCGCGCAAAGAGGCGAAAGGGGGGGGCGCCGCGAAAATTCAGCAAGCCTTGCTATAAGCCCGCCGACCGCATGAAAACAAGCTTCCACACGGGCGGTTTTTCACTTTAGCCACCATGCCAAAGCGGCGTCGCGCCCGATTATTCGTCCTTTTGCGGCGTTTGCGCGGCGGCGTCCGGATCGCGCGCGCGCAGCAAGGCTTTGCGCCGCTTCAGGTTTTCGCGAAGCGCGGCGGCCAAACGCTCTGCCGCGCGCGCCCTGGCGATTGAACGGCCGCCGTCGGCGGGCGGCTTTTTATCCTGTGTGGTCATCAGCGTTTTTAACCGCCTTTGGGTCGCCTCGACAAGCCGCGCGCGGTTTGACAGCAATGGGGCTAAGGCTACAGTCTTCCCTGATATTCAGCGGTCGGGAGGGGCCCCATGAAAAACATTGGCCTTTGCGCCTTGGCCTGGCTTGCCGCCATACCGGGCGCGGCGGCGCAAGACGCGGCTTTCCCTTCAAAACCCATCAACGTCATCATCGGCTCCTCCTCGGGCGGCGGCGTGGAGATGGAGGCGCGGATTATTTCCGACGCTCTGGTGCGCCAGGGCGGGCAGCCGCTCATGGTGGAACTGCGGCCCGGCGCCATGGGCGGCATCGGCGCCACCGCTGTTTATCGCGCCAGGCCCGATGGCTACACGCTGCTGTTTTCGCCGGCGTCGCCGATGGTGTTCAATCCGGTCACGCACAAGACGCTGACCTACGATCCCGCAAAAATGACGCCGGTCATTCTCGTCGGCGAGCAGCCGCTGGTGCTGGTGACGCGCGGCGATTTCCCCGGCGACAAACTCGCCGATCTCGTCGCCTACGCGAAGAAGAACCCCGGCAGAACTTACT